>NZ_JCBATA010000024.1:0-98580 GCF_059816245.1 Frankia sp. RB5 | reverse complement strand
ACGGGTGCGCCGTCAGGGACTTGAACCCCGAACCCGCGGATTAAGAGTCCGCCAGCGTCCGTGTGAACAAATCCAGCGGGACCCCGGGCTGTCTATCTACCAGCCATTTCACGTGGCGTCCGTACTAACCAGTGCAACGTCGTCTATCTGGTTTCGGGCTGTCTCCGCCCACCGATCGCCCACCCACCGCGCCGCGAGGACCACCCGATGAGCCCCACCCTTCCCCCCGACCAGCTCCTCGCCGCCCTGCGCGCCTGGGCGAAGGGCGGCCTCCGCGCCGAGGCCGCCGTCGAACTCCTCGCCGCCTTTAATGACGGCTACTGGATCCGCCGGATGGCGTCGACGCCCGACCGGCTCGACGTCCGCTACTCCGACGACCCCGAGTACGTCGGCGCCGGGCCCCCGGTGGCCGACATCCGCTGGCGGAACCTCGCCACCCGACCCCTCACGGCCTCGTCCACCGAGCACGCCGTCCTGCTGATTGCCTGCGCGATCGGCGGCGACACCCGCGTCGACCTTGGCAACGAGCTGACCCGCCTCGGCAGGCACGGCATCGAATGCGTGACCGCCGCTGTCCGGCACGCTGGCGGTGTCCGATGACGGACCTTCCCCGTCCCGCCTGGGCCGACCGGATCACCCCCGGGATGACGATCAGCATCCCCGTCCGCTCCCCACAGGGACACCTCCCCACCGACGGCGAGCAGATCACCATCCTTCAGACCCGCCCGGACGGCGACTACGTCCACATCCTCGGCATGACCGAGGCGGGCCCGTTCGCCCGCGGCTTCGACGACGTCGAGCCGGTGATCGTGCACGCCGAGCCGGAACCCGAGCCGGAACCCGAACTCTCACCCGCCGCTGCCGCGCTCGCCCGCGCGGTGGGCCTCACCACCCCGGCCCATCCCCGCGACGCCCCCCGTGGCCGTCTCCTCCAGGCTGCCGACGGCGCCGTCTGGGCCCAGGACCCGGCCGCGGGCCTCTGGTGGTACCCGCTCGACGGCCGATGGTGGGAAGGCCACCCCGACGACGAGCACGACCTTCAGTTCCTGCTGCCCTGCGGCATCCCGGGGGAGGAGTAGTGGTGGACGACTGCGCGTGCATCACCGTCGAGGCGGCACCGGCACCCGAGCCGGCCACCCGGCGCGCCTTGGCCGTCGAGCGGGCCGCCTCCGCCGACGACCGCCAGGCCCACGCCGCCGCGATCCTCGAACTGCGCCGTGAGCATGCCGCCGCGATCGCCGAGCGGGACCAGCGGATCGTCGCGCTCGCCGGCGAGGTCGCCGCGCTGCGCCGGCAGCTGGCCCACGCCCGCGGCGGCCCCGTCGGCGCGGCGCTGCTCGTGGCGGCCGCGCTGGCCGTGGGCTGGTGGCTGGTACGGCGGGCGGGGGTGCTGGGGTGGTAGGGAGCTTCACCGCAGCGTCGCACCGGCACCTGTGGACGCTCTGGCGGGGCGAGAAGGCGTGGCACTGGCTCGCCCTGTTCGCCGGCCACGCCCAGCCGATCGGCTACCGGAACCACTGGCACGGCCGCTACGAGTGGCAGCTGCACCTGACCCCAGTCCACCTGAGCCGGCACTGGTCGCAGTGGGAGGCCGGCGTCTGCTGGGGACGGCGGTCGCTGTACGTCAGGAGGCACAGGTGAGCGCCGTCGACCGGGCCGCCGAGGAGACCCACAAGGCACTCCTCACGGACGAGCCGCTCCGCGCGGCCGTCGAGCTCGCGCTCCGAGCCCCGACGCGAGACCCACGCTGGGCGGTCACAGCCGACGTGCTGGGCGCGATCGCTCCGCTGGTCGCCGCCCGGATCGACGACGCGCGGAACCGTGCGTACGAGGCATCCGAGCAGCGGTGGTCGGATCTGATCGCCGAGTTCCGCCGGATGATCCAGATCGTGCAGGGGCAGGTCGATCGCGCCCGGGGCGGCGCCGACGCCGGGCTGCTTGTCGAGGCGGTCAGTCTGCTCGCGGCCCGTTCCTGCGAGACATTCACCAGCGGTCCCGGGTCCTGCACTCGGTATCCGGGGCGGTTCGCCTACGCCCGTGATGGTGCGTCCTCCTGGTGCAACCCGTGTGTGGCGTGGGCCGCGGTGAATGGCGTGGCGCTCACTCATCAGGAGGCATCGCGGTGAGCGCCGTCGACCGGGCCGCCAGCCCACGTCCGGCCAGCGACGATCCTTCCGTGCTTGCGGTCCTTGCCGTCTGGGATCCCAAGGGAGACTTTCAGGACGACCCCGACGCCGCGCCGGTGATGCTGCGGTACGCGCGGGACGCTGTCGCCGCCGTGCGCGCCACGGCCGCCGCCGAGCGGGAGCGGGACCAGGCGTTGGCGGCGCTCGCCCGGATCGAGAACGGCGACTACCCGACCGTGGCCGAGGCTGCCGCTGTCGGCGCCGATGGCGGTCCGGACAGCCCGACCACTGCGCAGATCATCGCCGCCGCCGCGCGGCTCAACAACGGGGGGAACCGTGCCTGAGCTGGACACGGCCGCGCTCCGGGCGCGGTACGAGAAGGACACCACCCGCATCAACGGCCAGCAGGCCCGACGCGACATCAGCGCGCTCCTGACCCGCATCGGGACGCTGGAGGAGACGCTGCTCGCCGCCGCGACGCTGGTCTACCCGGATGACGACTGGGGGCCGCGGCCTCCGGGTGGCGGGCAGAGCTACGACTCCTACCTGTCGGAGAACGTCTACGAGGAGGCCGTCAGCGTCCGGGCCGCGTGGAAGAAGCGGGGGTGGCATCGTGGGTGACCCGCTGGACCTCGACGCGATCGAGGACCGTGCCGGCGAAGTCGACCCGCTCGGGGATATCCGGGCGCTGGTCGCCGAGGCCCGGCGGCTCCGCGCGCAGGCCGACGACGTCACCGCCGCCCGTGACGAGGCGGAGGAGTGGGCCGATCGGATCGCCCTCGCAGTCGCGCCCGTCGAGGAGATCGGCGAGCACAGCTCCGCGAACAACCCGTGGGCGAACGCGATCGAGGCGGCAGGTCGGCTCCGCCAGCGGGTCGCCGGGCTGGAGGTCGCGGTCGAACCCGACGGTGCGCGCCGCCTCGAACTCGCGAAGAAGCTGGCGGTCTCCGCTGGCAACCTGCTTCGCGTCGAACGTGACGACGCGCGGGCTCGTGCGGAGCGCGCCGAACGGCGGGTCGCCGATCTGGAGGCCGCCGCCTCCCGTCCGACCGTGGTCACGGACGCCATGGTCGCCGCCGCTGTCGACGGTGCGCTCGACCTCGTCTACGAGGCGTTCCCCGGGCCGCGCGGCCAGCTGAGTCACCGCCAGCACGACGCCCGCGAAGGTGTCCGCGATGAGCTGGGCGGCTACGACAGTGGCTGCCCGTTCTGCCGGCTCGCCGGCTCACATCCGTTGATCGCCGGTCCGGCTCGTGAGCGGGTGGCGCGGGCCATGCTGGAGGCCGCTGCCGCTGTGGGTGTGCCGCCGGCCGGCAGCCCCCGTGGGCGCGCCGAGGCGCTTCTTATCGCCGCCGACGCCGTCAAGGCACTGGAGCGGATCGCCAACTACGAACGGCCAAACGACGACGAAATGGCAACCCTCACCCGCGACTGCTCGCCAGGGGACGGCGAGGTCCTGCGCCGGACGATCGGGCAGGACCCGCAGAGCATCGCCGCCGCGGCTCTCGTCGATTTGCGCGAGCGTCACCGGGTGGCCGGCATCCCCACACCGTCAGACCCCGATGTGTTCGAGGCGCCGCCCGGGACCATGCTGCGGCGCGTGGGCCGTCTCGGCGCTACCGGAACCCTCTACCCGCGCGGCTCGCTGGTCGCCGCCGCGGACAACCCCTGCCGCGCCCTGTACGACGCGACGTGGCCGGTCACCGCCACACCGCTGCCGCGGTGCGAGCCGCACTGTGGCGCCGACTGTGCTGCGCCCACGGAATGCCCAGCACCGGACAGCGCAACGGAGACGTCCCGGTGAGCGCCGCCGAGGGTGCCATCCGCCGCTGCGACCACCCGGGCTGCGGCGCCACCTACGACGCCGCCGCCGTCATGACCGGGCAGGCCCGTGCCGATGGCTGGACCAGGTACACGTCCCGTGGTGAGCATTACTGCCCGTCGCACCAGGACAGCCCCGTACTCACCGCGCAGCGCGCGCTCCGCGACCGCTACGGCCTGGAGTGGAACCGCGTACTCGCGGACCTGCCGGGACGGTGGCCGCGAGAGGACATGGTGGACCTGCTGACGGCCATGCCCACCATGTCCGGGGTGTGGCGGCGGCTCGCCGTCGAGGTGTTGGACCTGCTCGACGCCGTGCCGGCCGGCAGCGTCCGCATCGAGTGGGGACACCGGCTCGACCCGGCGTTTCCGCGCTTGGACGAGTTCGACCCGGAGGACCGGGCCGAGGTACACCGCTGCCGGAAGGGTGGGCGGTGCGACCGGCCGATGATCAGAGCTCTCTACCCTGCGGTCCACGTCTGGCGGCTGGTACCGACCGGTGACATCCCGTGGCAGACAGGGCCGGCACCGGAGGTGACCCGGTGACCGCCGTGAAGTGCAAGATCGTCTACCACGACGACCCATTCTCCCCGCCCTCGGTTCTCGCCTACACCACCGACCGGACCATCGCCCTCACCGCGGCACGGCGCTGCTACGACCAGCACGGCTACGACGACGAGGCCGACGGCCCGCTGACCGCCGGCGAGCCGAGGCTCTGGCGTTGGGTACCGACGGGGCCCCACAGCACCTCCGACTACTCGCGCATGCTGCATCTCGCTAGCCGACCGGGTCGGGGTGTGTTCACGGCGATCGAGGTTCGGCCGGCACCGGAGGTGTCCCCGTGACGCCCTGCCCGGCCACCGTCGAGGAACTGGCCGCCGACGTGCAGGCACTGGAAGACCTGCTCGGTGACCTGTGGCTGTACGTCAACTGGCGGTGGATCACCACGCAGTTGACGACGCCGCAGAAGGAGCGGTTCGCGGACGCGGTCGAGGCGTCGTCAGCCCGGTTGAACGCCGGCACCGACGAGACGACGCATGTCGACCGCTGGTGGCGCGACGACGAGGAGACCGGGTGATGTCCCGTCCGGTTCCGCCCGTCCTGGCCGCCCCGTTCTCGGACAGCCCCACCGCGCAGCCCAGCCCGGCCCCGGTGTTGAGGCAGCGGGACCTGACCTGGCAGAACGCCGGGGAAACCGCCGGCCTCGACGACGAGGTCGGAGACGACGAGGAGACCACCACCGATGGTTGAGATCAACTTGGCCGGCCCGGACGCCCGGACCGCCATCCAGCACGGGGACATCGTCCGCTACGACGGACACCCAATGGTCGGCCCCGGCGGTGCCTGGCGCGAACTGCTCGGCGAGAACCCGCGGCCGGCGTGGGCCTACCTGCCCGACCGGCACGACATGGATGATCCCGATCCTTGGGCGCTCCTGACCGACCGCGAGGGGGTGTGGGATCTGTGGTGGGGCTGGGAGGATCTGCCGCCGCTGGTGACGCTCGTGCTCCGCGGGGGGATGCCGGTCGGGCGCGGGGAGGACCGTCCCTGCCCGGCGTGCGACGACGGCGTCGGGCCCTGCACCTGCGGTCTCGACGACGAGGAGAACGACACCGATGGCTGACCCCAGCCTGACCATTACGATCGACGCGGCCAAGCTCGCCCGGGAAGTTGCCGCCGAGCTCCACCGGCTGAAGAACGCACGGATCCGTCGGATCTGCGACGAGCTCGCCGCCGAACGCGCCGCCGAGCAGAACGCCGCCGACGGGTTGGACGACCAGGACGGGCCCGCCGTCCGCGCACGGCTCTACGCCGAACTCCACGACGGCCCCGTCCTCACCTGGGCCCATCTCCCCAGCGGCGGCTGGCGCTACGTCGGCCTCGACGGCTGGCACCGCGACGACTTCGACGGCGCCCCCGACTGCACCGTTGAGGAGCTGATCCCGCTGGGCTGGGTGGAGATCCCGGCCAGCGCCATCCCGGCCGCCGGCGAGGAGAAGATCAGTGGCTGACGTCGAACAGCTCGCGGACCTCCTCGCCGACCTCGACCGTGACCCTGACGGCTACACCACGAACGGCACGGTCGCCGCGATGATCCGTGCGGCGTGGGGGCCTGACGCCCCGGCCGACCCGGATGCGTGGGAGCCGTGCGAGTGCGGATGCAACGAGGCCGCCGAGTGCCCGTGCGACGAGCCGGCCCCAGCCGAGGAGACCGAGGGCCACAAGTTCACGGTCACCTCCGGACACGGCGGCACCGGCTGGCACTGCGCGACCTGCGTGTGGACCGGCGTCGATGTGGGCAGCGAGGCCGCAGCCCGACGGGAGCACGCCCGGGTGGCTGCAGACATCACTTCCGGACGTCTCGTGCCCGCCCCGGCCGAGGAGACCGATCGGTGATCAGCCCCGACTTCTACCTACCGCCGAACCCGCCCGAGGATCCCGAGGTTCCCCACTGCCCTGCCTGTCTGCATTCCGTGGTCGCCCACAGGCCGACGGGAGGGTGCGGCGTTGAGCGCATCGGCGGCGACGTCATCCATCTGTGCGAGTGCACCCGCACCTACATCAGCTTCTTCGAGGCCCCGGCCGAGGAGACCAGCGAGGAGCAGAAGCATGGCTGACCAGCCTGCCGCAACCGAACCGCGCGCCGCCGGACCCACCTGGGCCAACAGCGACTACGACCTGCTCGACGCCCTCAGCGCCCGCTTCGAGCAGCTGATCCACGACGAGGCCGCCACCTGGGAGGTGGATTTCGACGCCGGACCCGGCGCGGTGGTCGGCGTCCCCGACGCGGCCCGGGTCATTGCCAGGCACGTCCTTGGGAAGCCGGAGCATGTCCGGGTCGGCCCGGCCGAGGAGACCGCAGGTGCGTAGCCCGATCATGAAAGGTCGCTGCATCGACTGGCGATACGAGCTGGGTAGAGCACGCACCCGAGCAGCCATGAAGATCGCCTGGCGCCTCCCCCGGTGGCTCGTCTACTGGGCCAGTATCCGGCTCATATCCCACGCCACCACCGGCCGGTACGGCACCACCGTCGTCCCCGACCTGACCGCGGTGGACGCCCTGAGTCGCTGGCTGGCAGCCCCGGACGGAGATGCCAGCGCCGCCCTCGACGGAAGCCAGGTCATGGTCATGTGCCCGATGACGCACCTACCCGAGATGGCCTGCGACACCTGCGGCAAGCCGGTGGAGACCAGCGCCGAGGAGGCCCCCCGATGATGCCTGCCGCGAAGACGCCGCCGCCGGACCGCCGCCCGTACCAGCCGGCATCCGCCGCGACCAGCGACCGTGTCGTCTACACCACCCCGCCGTCCGGGCAGGTGGTCCGCGAGGTGCTCCGCCAGATCGGCTGGCACGGATTCTCCGGCGCGTTCTACAGCCTGGGCGAGGAGCCGATGCGGCACGAGCCGTCCGGGTTCGCGCCGGTGTGGCTGACGGTGGACAGTCAGCCGATCGCGCCGCCGGACGACGCCGAGGAGGCCGAGCGCCGTGGCTGAGCTGACCACCGACCAGAAGATCGACTACCTGTGGGATCGGAGCCTGTCCCGTTACGTGGACGTGTACCGCGTCGGCCTGGGCGACGACCTGCACCGGCTCCGCTGGGCCGGGCTCCACGCCCGAGCCGCCGGTATCTCCCGGGGCCGGTACGTCCGCCGGCATCTCGCCCGTACGCTCCGGCTCACGCTGACCCGGCGGAGCCACCGCGGGGTCTGGCAGGCCGAGCCCGCCGCGTGGGCGACGCCGGTCCTGTGGCCGCGGGCGCCGCGCGGGCTGACCGAACGGTCGTGCCGGCGCCGTGCGTTGCGGATGTACGCCCGGGCCCTGGCGGAGGCGTCCCGTGCCGACACCTGATCTGCCGCGCCGCCGGCTCGCCGACCTCGACTGGGTGATCACCCCGTCGGGCGGCAGGCTTCACCACACCAGCCAGCCCGACCATCTCGCCGAACAGTTGGAAGACAACGGCTACCTCGACAGCCTCGCCACCGGCGGCTACACGGTCGGATTGGACTGCGGCCGGCAGGCAGCCCGGGTTGACATTCCTGGGGTGCTGTCCCGCATGTCCGTGCCGCGTTGCGCCCGCTGCTGCACGGCCACCGGTATGCCCCGCGGCCTCGGATCACCGAGGAACGACCCTGCCTGCCAGGCGCTGCTCGGCCTGAACGAGGAGACCTCTCATGCCACCTGACCCGTCCGGCCCGACCGTGCTGATCAGCATCCGGTCCGAGTCCGGGGAGACCGCCGGACGTGCGCTGCACGAGCTGATGCGCACCGTCAACCAGATCAGCTCGATGCCCAGCATCACGACTGTCCGCGCGGAGATGGTGCCCGCCGCCGGTGTGGTCGATGTCGCCGAGCTGATCCGGGTTGCCGGCAAGCTGGTCGACCTTGACAGGGACATGACCGCGCGGGCATCTACCAGCCTGCCGAACCTGATCGGCGAGTTCCGCCGGGCGCTCGGAGAGGACGATGGCCGTGACGACTGATCGGCGGGCGCGTCGCCTGATGGAGATCCACGCAGGGGCGGTTCCGATTGCCCTGTGGCCGGCGTTGCGCGACGCGCTGGTCGGCGCCGCCGACGAGCTGGGCATACGGCTGTCTCTCATGCCGGTGGGTCCGGCGGACGGGCCGATGGTGGACCTGGACGCAGTCGAGGTGTTCCGGCTCCGCGCCCGGGTCGCTGAACTGGAAGCGCAGGCTGCGGCCGAGGAAACCGCGCTGGCATTCGAGACGACCTGCACCGGCTGCGGGCAGGCGTGGGCCATCGCCTACGACGAGCGGCTCCGCAGGGACGCCGCCGAGGCTCGGCTGGCCCGGGTGTGGGCACGGCTGGACGATCTCCCGGAGATCGGGGGGCCGCCCTACGCGCACCCGCGGTTCGCGGCTGGCTGGCTGGCTGGCCGGGACATGCTCGCCGCGATGGTCCGGAGCGCCCTCGACGCCGACGGCACGACGGTCAGCCAGCCGCCCGCACACTGACGAGCCCGGCGGCGGTCCGGACACACTGGGCGGCCCCTGCCGCGGTGAGAACCAGACCGCGGTCCGTGCGGGCGAGCAGGCCGCGGTCGATCGCCTCCTCCACGGCGGGCTCGAGCCGATGTCCGCGTACCCCCAGCCGGCCGGCGATGGCGGTCTCGTCGACTCGCGCGTCCTCCGCGCGGAGGGCGGGGGTGATCACTGCGACGATTGCCAGCCACAGCTCCGCGGCCCTCGGCGTCTCGGCCAGCACCCGGGATGACCACGCCCATCCCTGACCGGTGACCAGCCACCGGCCCGCGTCCAGCGTGAGCAGCCCCTGCCCGGCGAGCAGCGCCAGACGCAGTGCGAGCAGCGTCCGATCCGCGCGGCCGGCGGGGGCATCGAGCGCAGAGGCGAGCGTGCCCAGGGTGACGCCCCTGGGCTGGGCGAGCAGGTGTAGCGCCGCCCACAGCTCGCGGCGGGAGATCCCGGTGTCCGGCCGGCGGTCCCGCGCCGACCCGAGCCCGGGCAGCTCACGGCGGGTGTAGATCGTGCCGGCGGACAGGCGCATCGCGCCGAGCATGCCCAGTCCCGCCAGCGAGTCCAGCGCGGCGCCGATCGCGGCCTCCTCGGTCGCGAGGCGGTCCGCGACCGCACGGGCGGTGATTCCACGGCCCCGCGCCTGGCCGAACCCGGCGAGCACTGCCCGGTGCAGGTCAGCGGCCCGCACGTGGCCGAGGGGCCGGGTCACGACCCGGTCCGTGCGGATGCGGCGGCGGGCAGCACCCCGGCGCGGGCGGCGGCAACGATCTGCTCCCAGATGGACGCGGGCAGGATCAACATGGTGCCGCCGGCCGCGACGGTGACGTGACCCTCGGGCCGGCGGACCGCCGCTCCGGTCGGCCCCCAGTAGATCCACTCTCCGTCCGGGCCCGCTGTCTGCTGCCTGGTCGTGGCGGTGGCGGCGAGGCCGTCCCAGTCGGGGGCGGGCATGGTGAGCGCGTGCTCCACGCCGGTGTACCGCCAGCGGACCAGCACGCCGTCGCCGTCGCGGGCGAACTGGCAGGCGGGCGCGGCGGGGGTGGACCTCCAGGGCATGATCTCTCCGGGGTGGGGTGGTCAGGGCCTGCCCGCCCGGCGTCGAGCAGCAGGCGGGCAGGCTGATCAGGGGATGTCCCCGCCCGCGGCCGCCCGTGCCGCGGGCGGGGACGTGGATGGCCTGCCCGCTGCGCGGACCGACAGGGGCAGGCCGGTCTCGGGGTCGGTCAGACCGTCGCGGGCGCCGGCGCGTCGGACGCGCCGCGGAGCAGCAGCTCGGCGCGGGCCTGGACCTGCGCGGCGGTGAGGACGCTTACGCCACGGTAGGTGCCTGTGGTGTAGGCCCGAATCAGGTCCACCAGCAGCACACCCATCCGCGTCACCGCGACGTCCAGCCCTTTCATGTCGTCGTCGGTCGGGGCGAGCTCGCCGAGCAGGACGCTGTGGATCACGGCGGTGATCTGCGCGATCTCCTGCCCCGCCGACGCCGCAGCCTGCTGGTAGCGGGTGCACTCGGAGTGCAGCACGTCCACCTGCGACTCGGACAGCCCGAGCCTGGCGCGGTCGTACACCTCCTGCCCGAACAGGTTTTCGGGCAGGACGGTGAGCACGGACATGGGGAGGAAGGCCATCAGAACGCCACGCCGAGCTGGTCCCGGTCGAACTCGCCGCTACGGACGCCGGCGACGAAGGCGTCCCACTCGTCGTCGGTGAACGCGAGCACGGGGCCCGCCGGCTCCCTCGAGTGGCGCACCGCGACCCCGCCGAGCGACAGCCGGGCGGCCTCGACGCAGGCCCGCTCGCCGTCGCTGTAGCTGCTCTTGCGCCACGCCGCCTCGGGCGGGGACACACTGTCAGTCATGATCACTCCTGGGGTGTGTGGGCTGCCCTCCCCGCGGTGAGACGCGGCGGGTGAGCGTGCGCCGACTAGGCGGCGCGGCGCGACCGCGGGCCGCGGGGAGGGCAGCGGGGGTGTCCCCAGCTCGGAGGGTGCTGGGGACGATCAGGGGCCGGGCAGATGGACGAGGTGGAGCGGGACCACCGCGGCATCCGCGAGGCCGGAGAACCGGGCGGCATGCCGCTCCGCGGCGGCGGGCGTGCCCCAGGCGCCGTGGATCTCCTGGTCCCCGGTGGCCCACCGGATCAGCACCGCGTAGAGGACCAGCGTGCCCTGCACGATCTGGTCCTCGGCCAGCCCGGTCCAGACCACGCGGGCGGGGAGGAGCTCCCGGCGTGACGGCGCTGGCACGCCGGGCCCGTCTCCCCGCCCGGTGATCTCAACCGGCCTGGGGTGGGACTCCTGCATCAGCCGTACCTCCCCGTCGTGGCCGGCTGACCTGCCGGTCTCCACATGACACACTGCGCACCAGACCTGAGACAGACTGCAATGCAAATACATCCATGCAATGCAGATCCACACAGCCCGTGCGGCCGGTCGGAGGGGAGCCACCGTGCACACTGGACCCGGACCGGAACCCCGGCCAGCACTCGACCAGCTCATCGCCCACATCGCGGCGCTACGCAAGGCCAGAGGCCGGGCGGCGAGCTGGTCAGAACTGGAAAGGAGAACCGGCGCGCTCCGCCAGGCGCTGTCAGCGGCCGGCAGCGGGCGCCAGCCCGGCGGTCGGGTGTGGGCCATCCCATCTGAGGGCACGATCATCGCGTTGGATCAGGGACTACGCGCAGGTGGAAGCGTGTTCGCGGCCTGGGTCCAGGCCCGCCGCGAGGACGAGGAGATCCAGCTCGCCAGGATCGCCGCCAGCGCATTCCCCGGGATGGGTGGACTACCCCCGCATCCGGGGCGGACAGTGGACGCGACGCGGGAGGTGATAGAGATGGACCCGAGCCGGCGGCTCTTCACCGGTGGGCTATCCGCTACGGCAGTACTCGCGTTCGCGGGCACCGTGGACGAGCAGCTCCAAACGTACCGACCCAAGATCACGGATGTGGCGGACGCGGAAAGCGCCTTGGCCGACCTCGAACGGCGAAGGACCACGGCCGCCCCCGCTGACCTGTTCCCACCCGCTTTCGACGCATGGAAGGCCGTGGAGGAGATCCTCGGGCGGCGTGTCCACCCCTCCTACATCCCCAAGTTGACCTTGCTTGCGGGGACGCTGGCTGCCGGCTTGTCCACCGTGGCGGCGTTCGCGGGTGACGATCGGACCGCTCGCGTCTTCGCTGGCATCGCCGAGGTCCACGCGACCGCAGCCGGTGAGCCGGTGCTCCAGGCTCGCGTGGCAGGCATCCGGTCATGGCAGGCCCTCGACGCCGGCCTGGCGCTCACCGCCGCAGACATCGCGGCGGAAGGCCGCCGCCGCGCCGTGCCCGCCGACCAGGCCAGGCTCGCCGGCTACGAGGCAGAAGCCGCGGCTGTCGCCGGCCAGTACGACCGCGCAGACGCGGCCCTCGCGGTCATGCGCGACGGTCGGCGGGCCGCAGCAACCGGGCATCCGGCGATCGAGTGGGAGGATGCCAACGAGGAGCTGTTCACCGCGCTCGCCGCATCGACTACCCCAGGGCGGGGCCGCCTCGCTACGGAGGCCGGCACGCGCGCCGTGGACAGTTTCCGTGGGCCGTGCCAGGGCATGGCGCTGGCCCACCTGGCGGTAGCGTTCGGCCGCCTGAAGATGGACCGTCCCGACCCGGGTGCCGCGGCGGTTTCGGCTCTCGCCGCGTTGAATGTCGTCGCCACGGCGCCGAACGCCGAGGTACATGACCGCGCCCGCAGACTCTCGGCGGAGCTGGTGCCGTGGCAGGGAGAGCAGGCCGTGGCGGAGCTGGGCCGCCGGGTCGCCGCCGTCTGAGCCGCGCGTGCCGGTTACAGATCCGGCACGCTTGCTCCCCGTCCGCGCATGTCGGGGTTACTCTCCCCGTCGTACCGGCAGAGACGGCGGGACGGAGGGCACGGTGGGCTGGGGTAAACCCAAAGATCAGGGCGGCGGATCGTCGGGCACGAGCGGCCGAAACGTCGACAAGCGGGGTAACACGGGCGGCGGATCCAGCACCGGCCGGTCCGGCACCAAACGCGGCGGCAAAGATCATTCGATTGACCATGAACACACCGAGGACAAGGGCGCGCTGACCTGCCCGACCTGTCTTGGTGCCGGCGAGGTTGACCGGCCACTCAGCGAAGCGGACGAGGACGGCAACTTCTCCGGTGGCCACCGGAAGAAATGCGGCCGGTGCGATGGCACAGGAAAGGTCAACAAGAAATGACCGAGCCCGCGCCGGAGCCGGCCGAGGAGCTGATGGTCACGGAGATCCGGATCTGGTGCAAGAAGTGCCGGCGACGCCGGGGCGCCGCGCTCACCGGCCGAGGCACCGAACCCGGACGGGTGAACTGCACGCACGGCGTGACGCTGTACGCGCCGGGGCATGGTCCTGGCGAGGCGCCTCCAGATCCGACGACGCCGGAGGAACGCCGCCGCGGGGCGGTATGACCGCCGTCCGCCCCTTCTGCGGTGCGTGTCGGCGTGCCGCTGGTGCCCGCCGTGTCCGTGCCATGCGGGGCGCGGCCGGGCTGCCAGTGGTCGGGGCTGTGGCTCCGGCCTGCCCTCGCCACGGTGCGGCGAGGATCCCCGTCGATCGGGTACGGCTGGACCTGTCGTCGCCGGAGGAGCGCCGCGAAGGCCCGATCTGAGCCACCGGCACCGTCGGAGTGTCACCGCCCGGGAGGTCTGATCCCGGGCATGCCGAAAGCGCCCCGGCCACCCGCGTGAGATGCGGGTGGCCGGGGGCGCGCTGGCGTCTGGGGTCAGACGGTCGGCTCGTCCGGGGACGGCTCCGGCGTCGGCTCCGGGGCGGGCGGGTTCGCGACCGCGTCGACCCGCGCGACCAGCTCGTCGACGCGCGAGAAGTCGAGCGGCTCGCCTGCGGCGACCTGCGCCTTCAACGTCTCGATCTCGGCCGCGATCGCCGTGATGTCCTCACCGATGGCGGTGACGGCGGCGTCCAGCTTCTCCTGGTTGGTGGCCATGGTGGCGACCTTTCGTTCGAGGGTTGCGACCGTCCGGCGGGACGGCCACGGGGGGAACCGGGGTAGGCGCATCAGTACGCCGCCCGGGTGTCGTCGGCCGGTGGGCGGGCCGCGCGGGGGCTGACCTCGCCGCGGTGGCCGATGCCGAGCGCCGCGGCGACGAGCGCGAGGATCGCCGCGTCCGCGCCGGGCGGGATGTCCACGGCGAGCAGGACGAACGCCGACACGAGCGCCTGGATCACCGCGTAGATCAGCGCCGGTTTGAGCGGTGCCGTCCGCCAGCCCGTCACCGCGGCGAGCACGGCCGCCGTGATGGCCAGGATCGCCGCCTGCCATCCGGGGGTGAGCGTGTCCGGCCACCACAGGGCGGCCAGGCTGACGGCGGCGGCGATGACGGCCTGGGTGCCACCGGCGAGCGCGGCCGGCTCACGGGCGGGCAGGGGGAGCGCCGCGGTGGCGGGCGCGGTCTCGAGGTAGGGCATCAGGAGCCTCCGGATGGAGTCGGGGTGACGAGGGAGGCGAGGTGGGCGCCGGCGGCCTGCATCAGCCGGGCCGTGTCGAGCGCGTCCAGCCGGGTGAGAGCGTCGGACAGCTCGTCGAGGGTGGGCGGCGCCGGAGCCGGGCCGAGCTGCTGGCGGACCGCGGCCACATCCGCGCTCACCCGCGACGTCCACGCGACCAGCGGCCCCTCGGCGCCGAGATGGTCGCCGATGCGGTGCAGCTCAGCGAGAGCCTGGCCGTCCCGGGCCATCCCGAACGATGAGCGGAGCACCAAGAGGCCGAGGGCCTCGCCGAGGCTGCCGAGGTTGACGTCCTTCATCCGGACGGGCAGGCCGCTGTCCGGGTCGGTGGTGACGAGCTGGCGCATCTGCGCGGTGAGCAGGTTCGCGAACGCGGGTGCGCCATGGTCCTCCCACGCCTTCCAGTCGTCGGCGGTCCACTGGCTCGGGCTGGGCATGTCGTCCTCCGGCGCTGCGGGTGGGGGTTTGAGGGTGCCGAAGGCGGCGGCGAGGATGTCCCGGCGGCGTCCGGCACGGATCGGCCCGGGGCAGGCGTGGCCACCCCACGCCGTGCCGCCCATCTGGTGGGTGCCGAGGCCCCGGCCGTCGGGGCTGTCGGCGAGCTGGAGCGGCCAGCCGAACGCGCGCACACCCCAGGCCATGAGCTGGCCGAGCGCGCGCACCTGCGCGGCCGTGTAGTCCTCCTCCGGCCGTCCCTCGCACTCGCAGGAGATCCAGTGCGGGTTGCCGGCGGCCTGCGCCCACGCTCGCTGGTCGAAGGGGACGTACTGCTCGAAGTCGCCCGCCCGGGACAGCCACAGGTGGGAGCTGACCTGGCTGGCGGCGTTGTCGAACCAGCCGAACAGCGAGCCGGTGCCCACCTGGACGTGCGCGATCAGACCTCGGGTCGGCTGGATCATCGCCCCGGACCTGTTGCGGACCGGGCGGTAGCGGGCCGGCGGGTAGAGCACGGGTGCGCCCATCAGCGGTCCCCGTACCGGGTGCGGCAGTCCACCGGCGCCGGGATCGCCCGCAGGTACTCGTCGTAGGCGACTTCCTCGGCGCGCAGGTAGGCGACGATCGGGGAGAGCACCGGGCCCGGCGCGTCGACCTGCTCCGCCGCGAGCATGAGCGCGTGCGTGTCATCCCTCAGCGCCGTGTTCTTCGTGCGCAGCGCGGCGTTCGACTGCTGCGACTTGGTGCATGCCTCGATCAGCCCGGCGTAGACCTTGTCGAATCGGGCCGCCTCCCGGCGCTGCTGCGTCCACGCCGCCAGCACCACGGCGGCGACCACCACGAGCGCGGCGGCGGCGACGATGACCCGAGTTCGGATCTGCCCCCGCAGAGCGGCGGACTCGTCGTCGAGACGGGTCTGCGCGGTCTCGTCGACCTCCTCGACGCGGCTGGCGGCCTGCTCGGCGCGCCGGTTGACCTCGGCGAGCTCGGCGCGGACCTCACCCAGCCCGGCGGTGATGCCCTCCGTCGACCGGGCGAGATTTCCGCGTTCGGCGGTGAGACGCTCGACGGCGAGCCGGAGCCTGCGCACTTCGTCGATGTCGTCGTGGGGGAGATCTGGCGTGGATGGTTCGGTCACGGCCGCCTCCTCATATCGGTGTGGATGTAGGCGGCGAGCTCGTCGATCACCTGGTCATGGGCGCGGAGCCGTGCGGCGAACAGGCTCGCCGCACGGTCGGCCTGGCCGAGGACGGCATGCAGCCGGGCCAGCAGATCCGCTGACACCGGCGGCAGCGCGACGGGCCGGCTCACCGCCTGCGCTCCCGGGCGAGCAGCCGCAGATACTCGGTGTTGACCTCGGTGCTGCGCACCAGCGCCTCCCCTGCGCTCGTGAGCGCGGGCACCGTCCGATCCCGGGTGAACGTGTACGCCTCGTCGAGCGCCTCGCGCAGTGCCGCCACCTCTGCCGTCAGCCGGTCGATCTCGTCCGATCGAGCCGTCAGCTCGCGGGCGTGCGCCGCTTCGATCCGCCGGATGACCCAGTAGGCCCCGAGGATCGCCAACACGGCCACCAGGCCGAAAGGTCCCTGTTTCGCCAACTGGCCGAGAGGGTCGGCTCCACCCGTCTCCGTGGCGGCCCAGATCGCCAGCATCAGCCGCCCCGCTCCAGGCCATGACGGTCACGCACTGGCGCGGTAGGCGGCGAGGTACGCCTGCGCCGCCTTCGGGTTCGCCGGCGTGCTGGTCATGCCCATGATCGACATACGCTGTTGATCATCATCGTAATAGCACTCGATCAGCGGCACGCCCGTGGCGACCGCCTCACCGAAGACCTTGACCATGTTCGCGATGAAGCTCGGGTTGTCCCCGCCGCCGTTACCCGCCGCCGGGTTGTTGCCGTCGCACGCCCATTCGGCGACTGCGAATCCCTTCCCGGCCGCGCGCGCGAGGTCGAGATACCAGCGGACCCCGTTGACCTTCCGGGACTCGACGTCAAAGTCGACCTTGTTGGCGCCAGCGGTGCCGCCCGGCGACGGCGGGTAGTGGTCGTAGTAGTCGACGCCGATCCAGTCGACGACGTCGTCGCCCGGGTAGATGTTCCGCGGGTCTCCGGCCGGGAACTTCCCCGCGCCGAACCCGGGCGAGCCGTGGCCGTTCGGCACCCAGGCGAACCGCGCCCCCGGGTACACGCCGCGCACCGTGGCGACGAACCGCCGATATGTCTGGATGTACTGCTCGTACGTCTGGAAGTGCTGCTCCGAGCCCTTCACCGTGCCGCCGGGGCCACCCCAGTAGTGCATGGCGTTGTGGTTGGCCTCCCACCCCGGGGAGAAGACCGGCCGGGCGAACCCTGCGGTCTCGCGCGCTGCCCAGTTCCGGCCGAGCTGCTGCCACTGGCCGTCGTAGTCGCCGCGGACCGCCGCCGCGTAGGTGTTTCCGCCGCCCTGCGGGAAGAACGGCATCTGAACGATCAGGACGATCGTCTTGTCTTTCCACGCCCCCGGCTGGCCGGACGTGGCGCTGATGAGCGGCCCCCAGCCGGCCTCCCGGGTTGGGTAGCAGAGCGCCGCCGTGATGGGCCTGCCGCGCCACGTGCCGAACCTGAGCCCGGTGTCCTGGCTGTTGTTGTTCGGGTTCCCCCCGGACAGCCAGCGCGCGGTCGTGCCCGTCCCTCCGCCGCCGCCCGGTCCCGGGTCGGTCGGCGTCCCGGTGCCGAAGGCCAGGACCTCGAGCCCTTGGAGGCAGCCGCCGTTGACCACGGTCACCAGCGTCACGGTGAGCCGGCCATCCGAGCCGACCGTCGTCGACACCTCGCGCACCACGGGCCGGTACAGGCCGCCAGCCAGCGCCACCAGGTCGACGTCGTCGAGCGCCAGCACGCCCTGAACGGCCACGTCGAACTTCCGCAGCCCAGGTCCGATGTCGCCCGCGTAGCTGTCGGCCATGTGCAGCCGTACGGCGGCCGCGCCCGGCGGCAGGCCGGTCAGCACGTACGAGAACGACCCCCACCGCTCGGTCTCGAGCACGAGGTCGGCCCCGTAGTGGCCGGCGCCCTGCCCGCTGGCGGTGCCGCCGCTGTACGCCCGGTCCGCCTCCCACGCGATGCCGGCGACGGTGACGGCCGGGCCGCCGCAGTTGATCCGCACCGTCGAGGTCGGCGTCGGCCCGCCCGGGTCCGGGTCGGGATCGGGATCGGCCGGCGTAGTCCAGGGGTGGGCGGTCATCCAGTCGGCCAGCGCGGCACCGGCCCGCGCGGCGTACTCCGGCCACGTGGCCATAACGCCTCCAAGGGAGGGAGAAGGGGGAGGTCAGGAGGCGATGCGGAACACGGAGAGCTGGCTCGCGCCGTCGGCGACCGACGTGTTGATGGTGCCGCCGGAGTTCTGCCAGGCCGTGAGCTCCAGATACTCGCCGGAGTTCAGGAAAGCCACCCGAAGGCCCATGTCGAGAAACGCCTCGACGCCGCCGGTTGGGGCGCCGAGCGACGCCGCACGGAGGGTGTTCCCGTTACGCTTGTACTTCCCGAACCGACTGCCATTCGCGTTGGCAGTGAACGTCACCACTCCACTGACCGCATACCAGCCCGAGGTGTTCGCGGTTACCCGTGTCGGGGTCAGCGCGCTCCACATGTTGTCGACATTGACCTCGGCGGTTCCGAACGTGATCGGAATGTCCGTTGTTGTGATGATGCCCTGCTGGGCGGTCTGCCGGACGTGACAGATCCCCCCCGAGTTGAACTTGAGGAAGTTCAACATGTCGCTGATCTCGTTCATCTTCGCCGAGGTCAGAAGCTCGTTTGTCCACGTACGAATAGACGGCACCGTAGCCATCTCAGGCCCCCAGGAACATGATGGTCATCCCGCTTCCGGCGTCCGCGATCGACGTCTTCAAAGTCGAGCCCGAGTTCTGCCGTGCGCGGAGCTCGACGTAGTCGCCTGTGGCGAGGCGGCCGATCCAGGATCCGACGGGGATAAACGCTTCGATAATCCCGGCCTGGGCGGGCCGCAGCGTCGTTGCCAGCGTCTCGGGTGAGCCGCCACCGCCGTTTTTCATCAGCTTCGCCGCGCGGAAGCCGGTGGCGTTGGCGGCGAACGCCACCTGACCGGACAGCAGGTAGACGCCGGACGTCTTTACCATGTAGCGGGAGAGATTGTCCAGGTCGGAATGACCGCCATCCCGGTCCACCTCTTCGTTCTGGAACGTGATCGGGTAGTCCGAGTTCTCGGGGATGTCCTGGGTCTGGGTTTGGCTCAGCTCGCAGAACCCGCCGTTGCGGTAGGAAAGGAACGTGAGGAACGACGAGTATTTGTTCATCTGCACGGATGTCAGATAGCTGTCCGGCCATGTGATGGCCGAGGGGATCGTCGCCATTCAGTACCACCCGAGCTGGCACTCGGCCGCGCCGAGGAGACTTAGATTCGTGCCCGTGTCGATCTCACCCATCTTGTGTAGCACCGCGGACCATGGGGACAGGCCGAGGGTGTAGGTGGTGTTCCGTGGGCCGCCGTCCATCCGTGACTCGATGCTCTCCACGAAGGCGTCGAGGGACTGCCATGGGGCGAGCCCTGGCAGGCCTTGGACGCTCACTCTGTCGCCGATCTCCAGCGTGAGGACGATCGGCCACAGGGTCGGCCGGGCTCCCGGCTGGAGCTGGAGGGAGGAGATGCGGGTGCGGTTGTCCTTACGAGTCGCGACGCGCCACTGGCCGAGCGCCGCCGCTTCCTCGTTCGAGGTGACGGCGACTTCGAGGTCGTCGGCGGGCTTGAGACCGTAGCGGCGGATCGACGTCGCGTCCGAGGCGACGGTCGCCGCGCCTTTCGTCCTCGTCACCTTGATCGAATTCTCTATGAACTGATCATCCTTTTTCGGGGTGAAATCCTTGGCGGCGATCGGGGTGTTGTCTGCGGCGCGGAACGTCGCCTTCACCGGCTCGTTCACCCGGAAATGCCGGTTCCGCATCACCAGCTTTCCCGCGCCATCGATATACACAACCGCCGAAGTTTGCTTGGCGATATCCTGGATCTGAGAGAGGGCCGTGGTCTGCGCCCACGACCGGTTCATCATCTCGGACAGGCCGACATCGACGCGGGTCCACGCGTCCGGCCAGCCGACCAGATTCGAGATCCCTCCGATCCGGTTACCATCCGTCTCACCGCCAAAGTTCCCGAGGCGGCCAACGACCGAGTGGGCTAGCACGCGGCTGTCGGTCAGATCCCGTTTCCAGAACGCGATATGTGCGATCTTGTTTCGCCATGCGTACTGGAGGCTCCGAATACCGGACTGGTAGAATCCGCCGATCCAGATCCGATCCGGTACCCCGTTCGTGTAGGGGCTAGTCGACAGGGAAACCGACAGCATTTCGGCGCTGCCGGCGATGCGCAGCTTGAGAGTCCCCCACGCACCGCCGGTCGGGCTCCACACGATCGCGATCGGGAGCGTGGTCCCCGTCCAGCCGAATGTGCTGGCGAGCAGCGTCGCGGTGGGGCTGTGAAGCGTTATCGTGCCATCGACCTCATGCTGAAGCTGAAGACCGGAATGACCTTCGCTGCCGCCGCCGTAGCGTGCGGTCCGGAAAAGGACGCGGGTCTCGGGCGGCGGGTCCTGGGGGAGCGCGGTCCAAATCTCCATCGTCCAGCCCGTGAACCCGCCCGACAGGACATAGGGGTTCGCCGCCGGCACAGCGGACAGGTCGAGGACGTTCCCCGCGCCGTTGATGATCTCGGACGGGTTGAGGTCCAGCCAGCCCTGCCCGTCGTCTGCGGTTTTTCCTGTGTCCAGGACGGGTGCGGCGCTGTCCCCACCGAAATCGGTTCCCAGGCTGCCGTACTTGGACGTGGCGAGAGTGATGACTCCACCATCCCCGGCGATGCTCCCCGCCCGCGTCGAACCCTTCTCCTCGTTCAGGCGGAAATAGGCGTCGGGCGCGTCGAGCATGATTTCCGCCGGCAGCGGGGGGAGGAGGGGACGGCCGAACCATCCGAACGCGTCGGTGGCCTGAACCTCGACCTCACTCCAGCGGCCGTTGGAGTGGATCGACTGCTGCCACGTCTCGGTGGTTCCCGTCCACTCCGGGTAGAGCACCCCGCCGACTCGGCGGAGCAGGACCAGCCGCCGGCCAGAGTCGATGTTGCCCAGGTACGGCGCGGGGGCAGCCGACCCGTCGGGGGTGAGGTAGCCATCGGCGTTCTTCAGCGTCACGGTGCAGGTGGACGCCTGCACCTGGCCGAGCTCGTCATTCCTGCCACGCTTCCAGGTGTGGGAGCGGACCCGGCCGGCGAGCAGCGTCCCCAAATGATCACAGGTGAACGTGTCGTACCAGTGCACCTCGCCCACGGCCACGTTCGCGATCGACAGGTCCACGCGGAGCCGGGACACGGACACCCCGGTGGGCGCTTGGCCGACGACGGCGACGGGCCACCACTGCCCGGCGATCTCCGGCACGGTGCACGTGGCCGTGGTCAGTGTTCCCAGCGCGGCGGTCTGGAACGTCATCGTGATCTGCGCGGTGCGCGCGGTCGTGCCCGGCCGCAGGTAGAGCAGCGCGAGGTACCAGCGGCCCGCGGTCACGCTGCCGACGGCGGACTGCCAGAACACGGCGAGCGGCCCCGTCGAACCGGTGCGGGTCAGCTGCGTTGAGCTGGTCCCGGCGTGCACGAGCCCGCCCGAGACGACCACGTCCACCGTGTTGGCGTTCGCGTGGTCCCAAGTGTTGCCGCCCTCCATCGTCGCGTCGTTGCCGGTGGCGATCGGGCAGTCGAGCGGGTCCTTGTCGAACGACAGGAAGCACAGGAGGTCGGCGACCGTGCCGGCGCTCGGCACCCCGACGACCTGCTCGGTGAGGATGTTGATCGCGCCGAACTGGGCGCTCCCCGGGCTCGCGGGTGCGGCCCCCCAGTAGCCGGACAGCAGGCTCACGGACACGGCCGAGGTCGTGATCCCGGCCGCCGCGGTCCGCCGCGTGGTCCACGTCGCCGAGTCGGGCGACGTCGCCCAGGTGATCGTCCCGCCGGTCTCGGACATCCGCCACCAGCGGTGCGCCGCCGGGTCGTAGGGGATCGTCAGATCCGAGGAGGTGCCGACCTGCTGCCGCATGGTCAGCACCTGCGCGCCGCTGGCGTCGGCCTCGACGAGCATCTCCAGCCGGTTACCAGAACCGTCCATGATCTGTACGACGGCCTGGGTGGTGCTCTGCTGCGGCCGGGTCGCTCCCGCGTTCGCGAGGAAGTTGTCGCGGACGTACCCACCCCACGTGGTCGTGGTGGTGTAGTCGGCCGCCGTGATCGCGTTCGAGTCGTACCAGTTCCCAAAGAGGAACGCGCAGACGCCGCCGAGGTTGATGCGGGACGCGAGCTGACCCGCGAGGGCTGTCGCCGCGGCGCCGCCCCAGGCCGGGTTGTCCACCCCGGGACCGTTGTTGATCCCGAACTCGGTTTCGATGATGACGTGACGCTGGCTCGACCCGCCGGTCGCAGCAGTCCACGTGGCCGTGGACCAGGTCTGCCCTGGGGAGTCGTTCGGGTAGTCGTGGCGGGCGAACGCCACATTGGCCCGACCGCTACCGGTCAGCGTCGCATCGAGGGCCTCGAGGTTCGTGAACGCGGTGTCGTCATAGTCATGCGCCCACGTCGTCGGGTCGATGATCAGCAGGCCGCGGTAGCCGATCGACGTGCGGAAATGGGTGATCGTCGCGGCCATCGCCGTGTACCAGTCGGCGGCGCTGACGTTGTTCGGTTCGTTGAACGGCTCGTACAGCGTCCACGGGTCTGTTGGGCCGATCGCCGAGGCCACGGCCGTCATGAGAGGGAACGTCAGGTTGTAGTCGGTCGCCCAGGCGGCGCCCTTGTGCGTGCCGTCGAGCGCGTCCCACCAGCAGAAGCAGGTGAGAAGCCCGGCGGCCTGCGCGGCGTTCCGCCAGCCCACGGCCTTCGCGACGTACGCGGCCTGACTGGTGGTGTCGAGCCCGTTCCAGTAGTCGGCGAAGAGTCGGATGCGGAGGTAGTTCGCGCCCCAACTGCGCAGCGTGGCGCAGATCTGATCCCGGGCCGCGTACTGCTGATCGCCGAGCGGGTCGGGGCCGACGATCGGGTCCTGCACACCCCACACGGCAACCCCAGCGAGGACCATCCGCGGCCCGGTCAGCGAGCCCTGGCGCAGCTGCGAGGTGGTGGAGGTGATGTCCGCGACCGGGGCGACCGCGGCGATCCCCGCCGTCGGCGTCTCCAGCACGGAGACGGCGACCTGGCTGCCCCGCATGTCCAGCCCGGTCGCGCTGGTGACGTGGCCGTACGACCCGGTGCAGGGGATGGTGAGCGTGCTGCCCGCCTCGGTGGCGCCGGCGACGTCGACCCAGGGAGGGTTGTCGACGATCCCGTTGTCGAAGTCGTCGCGGACGTCGCCCGTGTAGGTGGCCGCGCCGGCGCCGATGCCGTAGGGGCCGAGCCCGTAGACGCCCTGGCCGTAGGCGCCCATCAGTTCGGCGCGATCGTCGTGACGGTGCCGGCCGGGCTGGTCCAGACGAGCGCGCCCGCGCTGCTGGTGAGGGCCCCGGCGGCGCCCGTGCCGGTACCGATGCGGAGGCTGGGCGCCCGGTCGTTGAACCAGCGGTACGGGTTGGTCGTCGAGCCGGCGAGGGTGGCCGTGGTCTGGGTGGTGGACACGTCCCACATCCACACGTGCGCGGTCGTCAGGTCGGCGCCGCCGTAGACGATCGGGAAGGCGGGGGTGCTGACGGTGCACGACCGCTGCTTGACGCCGTGCGCGGCCAAGCGGGCGCCGTTGTCAATCTTGAACAGCCCGATCGAGTTTGCGATGTTCGCCGAGGTCAGGAACGATCCGACGAGGGTCGTGTTCGCCATGAACACGCTCGTCGACGCGCCGTACAAGCCCACCAGCCCCGAGAAGTTGGTGACGGGCTCCAGGCCCTCCATGTGCAGGCCGAGGAAGCTGACGCCCTCGCAGGTGGAGAGCACGACGGAGCTGTCCTGATGCCGTGAGTGCTCAATATTGATCACCGACAGGACCGAGTCGCTCATGTTCTGCAACCGGATGCCGCCGACGGCGAGGTTCCGCACGCCCGCGGACGGGTTGTTGTGGGTGTAGATGTTCGCGAAGTAGCTGCCCGTCGAGGTGTTGCTGATGGCGACCAGGTCGAGGGCCCACCCGGAGTAGATGACGACCTCGATGTCCTGCACCGTGCATGACGCGAGGTAGGTGTTCCCGCGCCCCTTCGCCAGCCCGATGCCGGTGTAGCAGTTGGAGATGTGCAGCCGCTCCAGCCGGCAGATGAACGCGTTGTGCAGCTCCACCGCGACCGCGCTCGTGCCGCTCTGCGCCGTCGAGTAGGTGATCCGCAGGTCCGACAAGGCGTTCCCGCCGGTCGCGAGGCGGATCACCGGGGTGTTGCTGGCCGTCTGCGTGATCGTCGTCGACCGGTCCGAGTCCCCGGACAGCTTCACATTCGGCGGCACGTCGAGATAGGCGCTGATCGAGTGGTTGCCGGGGCCGAGCCGCACCAGCCCCCCGCCCGCGGTCTGTGCCGCGTTGAGCGCGGTCTGGATGGCGCTGGTGCGGTCCCCGGACGCCCACGGCACCCGCACCATGCCGGCGCCCGCGTCGAGCTCGTTGACCGCACCGAACAGGGTGCTCAGCTGGCTGTTGTTCGCCGCGCCCCACACGTCCCCGGCCGAGGTGCCGACGGGGGTATACGTCCAGCTCACAGGGGGTCTCCTGGGTCAGGCCACGAGGCCGGTCGCGCCGCCATTCCTGCCGGCGTACTTGTTGATCTCGTTTCTGACGGGCACGGCGATCTGCGCGGCCAGCCGGGCGATCCCCGCGCTGTCCGCGTAGACCGGGCCGGAGAACATCACCTGCACCGCCTGGCCGACCTGCTGCGCGGCCGCCGCCGCGGTGGTCGGAGTCGGGTTCGCGACGGCGCCGGCGATCCCGGAGATAGCCGGGGCGATCGTCTGGAGGTAGGAGGCGACCTGCGGCCAGCGGGCCTGGAGGCCCTGACGCAGACTGTCCATGATCGCGTTACCGGCGGGGATCAGGAGACGCCGGTCGTACTCGATCGGCCCCTTCAGGCGGGTGATCGCCCGACCCATCCCGCCGACCAGCCCCTTGACCTTGTCCCAGCCGGCCTCGATGCCCTTGAACAAACCTTCCATGATCTTCCGGCCGGCGTCGACCAACCACTGCGACGCGTTCGCGAAGTAGCCGGTCACCTGGGCGCCGAAGCCGGCCACGACCCCGAGCACCTTGCCGATCGCAACACCGACTGTGCCGACCAGCGCCGACAGTGCGGAGACCAGAATCCGGATCGCCCCGACGACGACGGTCAGCGCCGCCGTCAGGATGTTCGCGAAGGTGACCGCGAGGTTCACCAGCAGCTGGATCAGCGGCATCAAGATCGGCATCAGCGCGTTCAGGAGCGCGACGACTAGCTGCGCCAGCACCGGGATCAGCGGCAGCACCGACATCCCGATCTGGAGGAACGCCGGGATCAGGGGCAGCAGCGCGGGCAGGAGCGTCACCACCGCCCCGATCACCGCTGTCAGTGCCGGAGACGCCTCCTCCAACGCGTCGACCAGCGCCGCGGCGATCTGCTGACCGGCCTGGACCAGCACCGGCAGCAGCGGCTGAAGGGCGCTCAGGAGCTGCGCGATCAGCATCCCGGCGATCTCCGCCAGCGGGCCGACGAGCGAGAGGAACGCGGAGACGAGCTGGCCGATCGGGGGTAGCAGCGGGGTCAGCGCGGTCAGGATCTGCCCGAGGGCTTTGCCGACGGACAGCAGCACCGGGGCGAGGGCGGTCATCAGCTGGGACAGGAGCCCGCCGGCGGCGACGGCGAACTGGCCGAGGGGCCGGGCGATCTGCTCGAACGCCGGGCCCATCAGCGACACCGCGCCCAGCAATTTCAGGATCGGGCCGAGGGGGCCGGTCGCGAAAAGCATCAGGAGCGGCATCAACTGCGAGAACAGTGGCGTCATCTGCTCGAACGACGGGAGAAGCTGTCCGAGGATTTTGAACACCTCGGACAAGGCGTTCCCCAGTGCGCCCGAGAACGCCTTCCCGAGCTCCTGAATGATGTGGATGACGGCCTTGTTCTGGGTGAACTGGAGGAACGCCTGCGACAGGGCTTCCAGGGTGTTCAGGATCCCGCCGCCGGACATCTGGAAAGCACCGAACAGGTTCCCGATACCGCTGCCGACGTTCCCGAGGATCCGGCCAAGCTGCTTCAAGTGCTCAACCGCACCGCGAATGATCTCGGTGAGCCGGCCCGACGCGTTCGCCTGCTCCGCCCACAGGCGAAACTTCTCGGCGATACCACCGACACCACCCGAGATTTCGGCGAGCACGGGGGAGGCCGCAGCGCCGATCGAGAAGAAGCCGCGGACCACCGAGACGAGCGCGTTCCCGAAATTTTCGGTGGACACCGCGTTGTTCTGCATCATCGTCTGGAGCTCGCCGCGGAACCCGGGCCCCGAGAACAACCGTCCGGCCCTCTCGGCAACCCGAGATATGCTGTCGGCCGTGGAGCGGATACCCGCTTTGAAGACGTCGAAATTGGTCATGACGTTCTTCAGTGCGGACGTCATTCCGGGGAAAACGTGGCTCGCAGCCTCTTTGAGCTGGTCGAACTGCGGCGCGTAACTCATCAAGGTCTTCACGAACTCGCGGGCGAGCGGTTGGAGCTTTGCGAGTGCGTCGGCGTAGGCGTTCGTCCCGCCCGCGCCGGCCGTGCTGGACTTCTCCCGGGCCTGCGCGAGGGCGTACTCGGCGTCCGCGACGCCGCGCAGGGCGTCGCGGATCTGCCGCTGCCCCTCCCGCTGGGTGTCGACAACGTTCTGGGCGGCGTCGTTGGCCCGCTGCTGGGCCTCGATGACGTCGTCCTGGCCGTCGACGCCCTTCGCGGTCATGTCCGCGAGTTCCGTCTTGTTCTTGACGATTTCCTCGCGGGTGTCGCTCAATGAATTCTTGGCGCGCTCGTAGGCGAGGATCGCCCTTTCCTGGTCGTCCGCCGTCGACGTGGAATCGCCCTGGACCCGCTGCAATTCCCGCTCGGCGTCCCGGACGGAGAGGGCCGCTTCCCGCTCGTCGAGCGAGCCGCGTTCGACCTCGCGGCGCAGATCCTGAAGGCGCTGCAATGCGTCCTGGCGGGCCCGGTTCAAATCTTTCTGGGCCTGCATCGCGTCGCGCTGCGCCGCGATGTTCCGCCGCTCAGAAGACTGGTAGGCGTCAGCGAGATGCTCGCGGGCGTCGCCGAGGGACCGCTCGGCCTGCTGGATCGCGTGGGCGCGCTGTTTCGCCTGCGCGGCGGTTTCCCCGCCTCCGCCTCCGCCCCCGCCGCCACCCTGGCGCTGCTTCAACCCGGCGCTGATTGCCGAACCGACGCCGGAAAAGGCGAGCTTGAGCGTTCCGAATGCCTGCGCCAAGCCAAGAACCGCCGGGATGGCGACGGCCGCGGCCGGGGCGATCGCGCCCAGAACCGCGCCGACACCGGCGATTGCCTGAAGGCCGGACGCGGCTACTCCGAGGTAGGCGACCGCATTACCGAACGCCGAGGTGAACCCGGCGAACAGCATTCCCGCACCGGCGAGCCCGCGGGTGAACTGCGCCGTATCCAATTCCAGCGTGGCGTACAACCTGCCGACGTTGAGACCGCCGCCGACGGAGGCCATTAGGCCTCCCGAGGCTGCTCACATGCGGTTGATGAGACTGCGGATCTGCGTCTCGTCCGTGACGAGCGCGGGGGCGTGGCGGACGACCTGCCGGTAGACCGCCTCAGCGGACAGGCCGCCGAGGTAGCGGCAGAACTCCCGCCAGGACAGGCGCGCTACCGCCTCCTGCGCGAGGCCGTACTCCCGCGCGAAGTCCGCGACGACGAACGGCCAGAAGCGGATCCAGCCGGGCGGCTCGCGGCGCGGCGTTCCGCCCGGTTCGTAGGGCCCGCCTGGGACTGGGCGACCTTCTCCGCGGCCTCCGCGAACGAGATCCGCCTGCCCTCCGCGTTCGCCAGCGCCCAAGCGCAGACGACGGGGAACTGCGACCTGGTCATCCCGTTCGAGATCCAGAGGGACAGGACGTCCTCACCGAACATCAGGTCGATGACGCGTTCCAGGTCGCGGTCGGTCAGCTCGCCGCCGCGGCGCTGGAGGATGACCTCGACCTCGAGCGGGAGGTCGGTGGGAACCTCGACGTCGACGCCGCAGATCTTCGCCCGGCGGATCTCGACGACCGTGCCGTGTTCGGCCCAGTAGGCGTCGAAGTCCTCGTAGTCGCTCGGCCCGTCGTCCGGGTCGACGTCGTCCGGGTCGAAGATCTCCGACGGGTCGACCGTGTACTCGTCCAGCGGCTCGCGTGACGCCGGGGCGCTGTGCTCCGAGCGGGTCACGGGGCGGACGCCGTCATGGACGAGCCGGTCCTGGTGGCCGTCACGCTCCACCCGGTCATGTCGTTGTTGCCGCCGCCCTGCTCGCCGATGCTGAGGATGGCGTCCCAGACCTTCCACTGGGTGTCCATCGGGTGCCGGAATCGCACGCGGCCGACGCTGTCCTCGGCGAGGCTGTCGGCGATGACCTCGCAGCGGGCCTGCCCCGCGTCCTGGACGCCGGTGATCGTGTCCTTGTAGAGCTTCCCCTCGCCCTTCAGGGACTTGCCGCGCTGCATCTTGCGGGACTCGGCGTCACCCTGCGAGTCGTAGGTCGTGACGTCGGTGACCTCTTCGCCTTCCGCCGGGTTCATCGTCCATTGGGTGATGCCCTTGATGGGGAGCCACGTCGTGCCGTCCGCGGCGCGGACCTGCACGATCAGGCTCCGCGCGGGGACCTGCGTCGCAACCATGCGTCGTCTCCTGAACTGCGAAAGCCCCGCCGGTGCGCCCGGCGGGGCTCGTGAAAGGTGGGAGGTGGGAGGTGTTAGGCGGGCCGGTGCTCGGTCGGCGCCATCACCTGGAGGTCGACTCCGACGACCCACTGCCAGCGGCCCTGCTCGTCCGGCGCCGACGTGGTCGGCCCGCTGTTGAGGCAGGTGGCGAGGCCGAGCCACATGCCGTCGGGCAGCTCGACATCGGACAGGCCGTGCAGCGCGCTGTAGATGCGTTGGGCGATCTGCTGGGCGCCGAACGGGGATCGGTCTCCGCGGACACGGACCTGGAGTGCCGGCATGTCCCAGGCGAGCAGGCTGTCCGACGGCTGCCCGTCCGTGGTGAGGACCGCGACGGCGACGTCGGGGCCGGCAGGGAGCTGCTCGACGTACAGGCCGACGGTGCCGTCCGGGTAGGCGCCGTCGGGCTGCCAGGCCAGGCCGGGGACGTTCGCGCCGAGCCAGGCGGCGATCCCCTCGGCGAGGCTCACCCGCGGGCGATGTCGAGGACGCCGAGGACGACCGATGTGGCCGCCGACAGGTCGACATAGACGGCACCGTCGGTCTGCTGGTAGGCGGCCCCACGGGTGTCGATGACCCGGCTGGCGCCGGCGGCGACGGTCACGGTCCGGTCGGGCAGGACGAGACCGTCCACCGTGTAGTTCGCGCGGACGGTGACGGTCAGGCTCGACCCGCCGCCGTTGCGGACCGCGAGCAGCCGGGTAGCCGCCCACGGGTAGGTGTGGCCGTTGGTGGCGTCGGCGGCGGTGGGGAACGGGTCGACGCCGGCCGGAGTGACGGTGGTCGGGGTGATGGCGGTGCGCGCCACGGCGCGCCTCCTCTCATTGGAGCTGGAGCTCCAGGTGGCTGGGGACGGGTAGGCCGCCGCCGTCCCGCGGTGAGGCGGCGAGCACCCGGGTGCGGGCGATCAGGGGGGAGCCGTCGCGGCGGAGAACGGTGACCATCGACTCGGCCGGGCAGACGGTGCCGAGGGGCAGCCAGACGGTGGCTGTGGCGGTGATCCGGCGGGATTCGCGGTCGACGGTCAGCGAGCGCCGCACCTCGGCGAAGCAGGGCAGCGGCGTGCCGGCTGGGCCGAGGATCGGGCCGTGTGCGCCGGCGCCCTGGTAGGGCTCGATGACGGCGAGGAAGCGGAGGAGCATCGCGGGGATGCCGGCCACCGGACCTCCCAGGGAGAGACGTGTGGCGCGGATCACGCGATGCGGGCGGGGGTTCGCGGTCGGGCCGCACATATAAGCCCGGTGAGACCGGCCGGCCCGCTACAACGAGCCGGCTACGATCAGCCGTGACGGTCCGCGCGGGGACGCGGAACCCGGGTTCAAATCCCGGCGGGCACCCCGGCGGTTGATCGGTACTCCTAGTCGTCTAGCGGCCCAAGGCGCCGCGTACCCGCGCGGCCGTCATCCGCCACCGATCCGGGATGATGGTCGGGTGCGCTGGGACCATGCAGCCCCATCGGGGTGGATCCACCGGTGCCGGCCGCCGATGGTGCGAGCGGTGACCGCGAGCGGCTGGACGCCTGAACTTCCCGCCGGGAACGTCTGGTTCTGCGGCTGCCGGCGGGCCTACGGCTCGCAGGGCGGCCGGTGGGTGCCGCTCACCCCGGACGTGGAGATCACGACCCTGTCAGCCGAGGACGATCGGCTGCCCGAGCAGCGGATACCCGCGCGAGTCCACGGCGGTCCGCAGCGCGGTGACGAGCCGGGGCGCGGCCCGGTCCCACGCTGATCCGGTCGTCCCACCGCCGCCCGACCCGCGCGAGATCGACACCGAGCCGATGCTCATCGAGGGATAGACCAGGCCGAGGCCGTCACGGTCCCCGGTCTGCTCCTCCCAGTGGACCTGCCAGCAGACCGCGCGGGCCATCGCCGCAGCGATCCGCGGGTCCGTAGGCAGCTCGGTCGCGGGATCGATCTCGTACCAGGCGTTGGCCAGCAGCTCGTCGAGGTACTCGGATGCGTCGGCCAGCCGGCGGATGATGTCGGCGGGCGGGGCCTGCCCGGTGGTCTGTTGGTAGTCGGCCGCGGTCGCGTACACCGGCCGGTACGGCGTCGTGCTGTCCAGAGCGGCAACGACGTCGAACTCGATGACCAGCACCCCGTCAGGCAGGGTGGTCGTGTACCGGCCCATGTGCCGGCCGGCAACGGTGGTCGTGTAGTCGTACAGGTACACGCCCAACGCCTCGTGGACGATGTCCCCCGGCGGGATCGCCGTGCGCGCCCCGTCCGGCAGCTGGACGTCGAGGGCGATCGTGTCCGGGTCGTCGGCGGCGCCGTCGATGTCGGCGACGCGGAGGGTGAGCCGGACGGCATCCCCGACGGTGTACGGCGATCCGGACACGGCCTGGTCTCCTCAGCTGGTCGAGCCGGTCAGGGTGGCCACGGGCCGCGCCGAGCCGGTGAGCCGGCCCTTGCGGTGCACAACGTGCACCAGCACCACCGGCACCAGCACTCCGGCAGCCAGGCCGTCCGGTTCTGCGCCGGCCCCGCCATGACCTTCCGCGGCGGGCGCGAGCACGGCGAGAGCCACCGTGGCCACGAACACCGTTGATCCGGCGGATGCCACCGCCACCGGGATCGACGCGGCGCAGACGACTGCCGCAGGGGCCACAGTCGAGCTGGTCGCAACAGCAGGGCCCGGAAGCTCAGCGGCCGCGGCCACCGGGTCGGTGACGGTGAGCCCAGCGCCGCCGCCCGCGACGGGCCCGGTCAGGTCCGCCGGGGCTTGGACGGTGCCGGCTGGGATCGTGCTGCCCGTCGCGACTGCCGGTCCAGTCAGCGCCGACGCGGGGAGTAGCGCGTCCGGTGTCGGCGTGCTCGAGGCCGACACCGACGGGTCGGGGATGGCCACGGCCGCGGCCACCGTCGGCGCTGCGATGGTGCTGCCGACCGCCACGCCCACCGCGGCAGCGGATGCCGTGGCGAGTAGCGGCGCCGGCTCGGCGGTGGATCCGCCCTGCACCGCGCCCGCGATGACCGCACTGGCCGCCAGGACGCTGTCGGCGGCGACCGTGCTGCCCGTCGACATCACCGGCGTGCCGACGGTGGACGTGGAGGCCACGGCCGTGGGCTGCGGGCCTGCGCCTGCCTGCACGGCGGGGGCCGGCAGCGAGGTGCTGGCGGTGGGCGTCCCGGCCGTGATAGCGGCGTCGAAGTTCAGCACCGGCACCGGAACACTCGCCGCAGCGAGCAGATCGGCCGGGGCTGCCGTCATGCCGGTCGAGACTGAAGGCGCGGCGAGTGACGCCTGACCGGGGACGGCTGCACCGACAGCGGAGGTGCCGCCGCCGATCGCCGCCAGCGGCACGCTGGAGAGAACCAGCACTGTGAGCGGCGCCGGGCCGGCTCCGGTGTGCACTGTCGGGACGGGAACATCGGCTGTGCCGCCCGCCGGGGACGGTGCGGCGCTCTGGCCGGTGGCCACCGTGGGGATGTCGATCAGAGCGGCCGTGGCGACGACGGCAGGTGCCGGCCCGGCGCCGGTCGACAGGATCGGCCCGTCCGCAGCGGTGGAGCCCTGCACCGCCTGTGGAACCGGCCCGGCGCCGGTTTGCATGCTCGGCGCGGGCAGGCCGGCGCTGGCCGAGAGGCCAGTGGGTGCCGCGGTCTGTCCTGCGCCCGCGGCACCGCCAGCCACCGTTGTAGGTGCCGCGACGGTGGACGCGTCGAGGGTCGATCCGACCGACACCGTCGGCGTAGGCATCGAGATGGCGACAGCGACCGACGTCGCCGAGGCGCCGATCGCCGGACCGGGCGCTGTGGTGACAGCGGCGACGACCGCCGGGGATGCTGTCGCCCCGGTGGACAGCGCGGGGGCCCCGGCCGTGGTCGCGGCGCTGGCGGTCGGCGGCTGGGCTGTCGCGCCGCCGCCCGCCGAGGGCGACGGCGTCGAGGTTGCCGCGACGGTGACGGCGGGAACTGCTGTCACGCCGCCGCCCACCGAGGGCGTGCCGAGCGAGGCTCCGGCGGCGACCGTGGACGGGATCGGGCTTGCGGCGGCGGTCGGCGCGGGAACCGCCGCCGTGCCCGCGATGACCGCTGGTGCGGCGGTTGCCCCCGTCGACACGGCCGGGGCCGACGTCGAGGACGAGCCCGCGACAGTTCCCGGCGTGACGCCCGCACCACCACCCGCCGCGGGCGACGCCACCGACGCCGCGACCGCGACCGCGCTGGGTGCGACCTGACCGCCGCCGCTGGCTACCGCAGCCGGCAGGGTCGTGGTGGCCGCGACGACGGTGGGGGTAACGGTTGCGTCCGTGCCGATCAGCGGCGCCGGGATCGACGCCGCCGCGGCGATGACCGTGGGAGCGGTCCGGACGCCGCCGCCCGCCGACGGGGCGGGAACAGCAGCCGAGCAGGCGACGACCGTAGGCGTAGCGGTAGACCCGGCGCTCGCCGATGGCGCCGAGATGCTGGTCGTCCCGCCGACGACGGCCGGGGTGGCTGCGGACGCGGCTCGGATCGCCCACATCACCCCGGCGCCGGACGCGTCCGCCGACCCGGACAGGGCGATCGTCTTGCTGGTGACGGTGAGCGCGGTCGTGGTGGTGGCGTACTGGGCGAGCAGGGACAGGCCGTCCGCGGTGCCGTTGCTGTAGTCGGTGGCCTTCGCGTAGGTCAGGCCGTCGCCGGTGAGCGCCGTCGAGGTGGACGGCTGGTCGTCGCGGACCGCGGCGATCAGCACGAGGCTGCCGTCGAACGAGGTCGTCAGCCCGGTGATCGGCCCGGCCGAGGTGGTCGTCTGGGTGAGCGTCGACCCGGTGCCGAGCTGGTCCTGCACTGCGGAGGCGTTCGCGCCGCGGAACGCGAGGATCTCCGACGCGTGATTGTCGTTCCCGCCGCCGGAATTGCTGGTGTAGGTGACCGTCGGCGCGCTGTCGCCTGCCTGGTACAGCCGGTAGAACAGGCTGATCCGCGCGAACCCAGAGCCGGTGTTCCGGTAGGAGACGACCGGCGTCCACCCCGACGGTGTGCCCGGTGTCGCCGGCCCGCCGGTACCCGACCAGGAAACGACACCGTCGACGAGGACCAGGAGGTCCGCAGGCTGGAGCCCGGCCGGCAGCGCCGGAGTCGCCGCGCCGGCCGTCGCCCGGGAGACAGTCCCAGCGGAGACGAGCGCGAGCCCGTTCCAGCCCGCCGACACCGTCGGTGCCGCTACCGCCACGGCCGCGGCGGTAACGGCGGGTGTCGCCGTCGCGCTCGCCGCCGCGACGACCGACGGCACGGCGGCGGCCACACCCACCACACCAGGTGTGGCGGTGCTTGAGAACGACGGCGCCGGAACCGACGTTGTCGCCGTCACGGCCGCCGGCGCGATGGACGCCGCGACCACCGGCGCCGGAATCGTCGTGGTGGCAGCGACCACTGCGGGCGTCGGGTTGGCGCTGGACGTGACCGTCGGCGTGGGCGTCGCCGTGGGCGCAGCCACCACAGTCGGGGCCACCGACGCACGGACGGTGTTGTAGTTGTCGAACGTCATCACACCGTCGGTGCCGGCGGTCGAGCGGAACGCTCTGGCGCGGGCGTAGACGGCGGTGAGGCCCGTCCCCCAGGCGGGGGTCGCGAGCGAGTGCCGGTTGGTCCAGGTCAGCCCATCGGCGGACGTGTCCCAGTAGATCGTGCCGGCGGTCTCACGGATCCGCAGCCACGCGTGGGCCGTGGTGTCGTAGGTGAGGTCTACCTGGGTGCCGATCGCCGCGTTGCCGGTGATCAGCACGGCGGAGAGCAGCGTCGCCCCGTTGCGGTACCACCTGATGCGGTTCGTCCCGGCGGTTTGCGAGTCGGAGACCTCGAAGGCGGACTGAATTGGCCCGGTCGACGCGGGGAAAAGGATCTTCGCGAACGCGAACGAGCCGGTCAGATCCTCGGCGGGCTGCCGATACAGGTTGTAGACGGTGTTCTCGACGGTCATCTCGACATGGCCACCACCGGCGTCGGCCGCCCAGACGATCGCGGTGCTGTTGGTGGTGCCCCAGTTCGTGCCGTTGATCGCCGTGTCGAACGTGTCGACGAACGCCTCGGTTTTCGCCACCGCGCAACCTCCAGGGGACGGCAGGCGGGGCGGGTGGCGAAAACCGTGACGGCTACGGCGTCAGGTCGATCTCGAACAGGCCGGTGCTGGCCCAGGTGATCGCGAACAGGCCGTTGTTCGTCGAGTAGTCCGCCCCGAACGTGATCGCGACGATCATCGCGTCGACCATGTCCGATGGGGCCGTGACCGGATCGGCGTAGATGATGCAGCCGCGCGCGTTCGTCAGCGTGGTCGCGGACACGGCGATGTCCGCCATGTCGTAGCGCAGGCTGCCGGCGGTGCCCTCGTCCAGCGTCGGCGCGGTCGACGTTGCCCCGGCCGCCGCTGCGGACAGGGCGACACCACCCGACGCCCAGCCGGTACCGGACACCTGGTTGGTAGTCGCCCAGTTCGGAGTGGCGCTGGAGTAGTTCAGCAGGCCGGAACCCTGGGTGAGGGCATCCGAGTGCAGGGCGATCTTGTAGGTGGCGAGCCGCAGGTCGACCTGCCCGCCGGTCAGCGTCGTCGCCCGCAGCACCTCCCGGAACGTGTGGACGTAGAGCCCGGAAGTCGTGAAGGACATGGGTTCCTGCTCCTAGCCGGAGATCTTCATCGTGAGCGTCTGGGGGGTGACGTGGACGTCCACCCGGTCATCGGGGGTGCCGTGCTCGGTCACGGTCGCCCCGAGCTCGTCCGTGGTGGCCTTGAACGGCTGGCCGGTGTCAGGGTGGGAGCGGCCCTCACGGACCCGGGGGCGGGTCCTGCCGCCGCGGAGGTAGCCGACGGACCGGACCTTGTCCGCGAAGTCGCTCATGCGGCGCCGTACCTGTCGATCAGGTCCGCCTTGGTGGACCGCTCGGCCTCGATCGGGTCCGCGCCGGAGCGGACCGCGTAGGCCACCCAGTCCGCTTTCGCCGCGTTCTGCGCCGGGGGCGGTCCCGGGTCGGTCGGCGTGTGGTCGGCGTGGACGATCCCCGGCAGCGCCGCGCCGCCCGAACCGTCCTCGGTGACCGCGGGGACACCGGTGCCGGTGCCTGCCGCTCCCTCCGGACTGGTGACGGGGGAGACGGGCGGCACACCACCCCGGCGGTTGCCGGGCTGCCGCTGGCCGACCCGGTCGGTGTAGTCCTCGGCCCGCTCGTGGCCGGTGACGACGGGCAGAGGGGCGTCGGGGTCCCACTCGGCCGGGTCGTCCGGGCCGACGACGCGGGTCCACGCCTTCTTCGCGAGCCGGTCGGCCCACACCTCGGCGAGCGGCAGCCGGAAGCTCTGGGTCGTGCCGTTCTCGACGCGGAACCAGCCGACCCGCTCCTCCTGCTCGGCCATCACACCTTCTCCGGGAGCAGGAAGGCGGTGATCGTGCCGGCGTGGGCCGCCTCGATGTCGATCGACAGCGACCCGTCGTTCTGGAGGAACCGGCCGGACTCGAAGGGGCCCAGCCAGGTCACGCCGGTGTTCGCCGCGACCGATGCGGTGATGTCGCCCTGCCCGGCCGCGATCCCGGGCGGGTAGGAGCCGGCCTTCACGGTGATGGTGTGCGCCGAGGTGTGGGTGTTGGTGACCCGCAGGACGGTGCGCTCCGGGTAGGCGCGAGCGATCGTGTGATCGTTGGTGATGTCGAGGCTGGTCCCGGCCGGATCGGCCAGGCTGCCGTTCCCGACGAACGTCGAGTAGGCCACGGCGGTACGCGCCATGAGAACTCCCTGTGTTCGGGCAACGCAAAAGGCGGACGCCCGGTGGACGTCCGCCTTTCGGTGCTGCTGGTGATGGGTGCGCTGGCCCGCAGCGCGGAAGGTCAGATGGTGACGTGGGTCCAGATCTTGCCGGTCTTGATGTTCGACACGATCGAGTGGCTGATGCCCACTGACCGGGCGATCGCCGTGACTCGCTCGCCTGCCAGGAGGCGCCGCTTGATCTGGGCGACATCGGCCTCGGTCAGCTTCGCCCGGCAGTTCCTGGAGCCGGTCTGCCGCTTCGAGACGGCCGCGCGGACGGACGCGGGCTTCGGGATCCCGGCCTGCGCCCTGCCGGTCTTCCGGCACGCTTCCCGCATCGCGTCGGTCACCTGCCGGTCCGGGCCCCACAGCGTTGCCCGGCGCTCGGCGCTGAACGGGATGCCGGTCTGCCGCGCGGAGATTGCCGCGCGCTGCTCGGGGGTGAGCTTGTGGCCGAGCATGTTGTCCGCGGTCGGGAGGATGTTGTACCCGAAGGCGGGATTGGCGGCGCGGAGCCCGTCGAGCCACGCCTGCTCGCGCTCGATCAGCCGGGCGGCGTCGGTGACCCCTTCGACGACGAGGAAGAAGAACGACGCCTCGCCGTACTTCAGCCACGCCGCCTGAAGGCGCGCGTTGTAGTGCTTCCCCCTGCTGAGCTGCCGCCAGTGCTCGGCCTCACGGCGTCTGGGAGTGACTGCGGATCCGACATAGACCTTCGCATTCCGACTGTTCGCAATGACATAGATCCCCGACACCAATAAAGCATATCGAGGAACCGCAGGAATCAGGCCGGACGGGTGATCAAGCCGTAGACAACAGCTTCCGGGCGGACCATTTTACTTCCGTACAAATAGAGGCCCTTGATCGCGTCGGCGAACTTCGCCTCGGGCCGGTAGGGCTCCACCTTGTTGATCTGCTCGGCGAAGGACATACCGATGTCGGTGCCGGCCATGATGACGTAGTCCGACCCGGAGGGGTTCGGCACGTTGTTCGACACGCGCAGCGAGAACCCGGCTGCCATGCCCACGACACCGTTGTGCAGCGCGGACCCGCCGTCACTGGACTTCTCGGCGTTGATGAAGTTCGCGTCCTTGCGCATCAGGCCGTGGAACCAGGGCGGGATGATGCACCAGCGGCCCTCGGACGGGATGTTCGCCTCGTCGAGCTTCACGCCGAGGTCGACGAGCGCCTCGTAGGCCTTGCCCGCGGCGGCCAGGGTGACCGCCGAGCCGGAGTTCAGCCGGTTCGCGACGTTGACCTGGGTGTAGAGGCTGGCGACGTACTGGTCGGCCTGGTCGCGGAGCCGGTAGGCGGCGCGGCGCATCGCCTCAGGCAGCACGGGGCCCATGGACTGCCGCTTGTCGATGTCGTCGACGTAGAACGCGAAGTACTTCGACTGGTCGACGGTGAACGTCCGCTGAGCGTCGGTCAGCTCCTCGGGGACGATCGTGGTGTTGTTGGCGGTGTAGTTCCCGATGGTCGGGTCGGAGATCGAGGTGATACGGACCGTGTCGCCGTACTGCTGGATCTCGCCCTCGTAGTCACGGTTGACGACCCCCGGAGCCGCGTAAACGAGGCTCTTCTCCAGGGCGGTCATCAGAACCGCATGCCAAATCTGAGGCTTGAACCTCGTGAAGCTCATTAGAGCTGCGCCTTTCGGGGGTGACCCCTACAGGAGATGCTTGAGGCGGCCGTCTTCGAGGGCCGCAGCAATTTCCTTCGGGGTCATCGAGTCCAGAGCGGACTCGGTGATCTGGGTCTGATTCCCGGACCCGCCGGGAATCGGTGCGCCGGAGCGCGACGGGCCATTCCTGGCCGGCACCTGGCCGGCATCGGTGGCCCGAAATCTGGGGTTTGCCTCGCCCATCTCGCGGACGAGGGAGGACAGCGCGTCACCGAAGCCGTCTTCGGTGGGGTCCATCCCGTCGGCCCGGTCGAGGAACGACGCGGAGTCGAGAAGGGCGGAGGGGTCGACGCCGTGCTGGTAGGCGGCCTTGTAGACGGCCTGCTGCACGAGCGCCCGCTGCGCTTCGGCGGCGGCGTACCCGAACAGGTCGTTCAACGAGTCGGGGTTGACCTCGGCGACGTCGAGGCCGGCGGCATCGGCGATCGCCTGCCGCAGCCCGGACGCGCCCTCGTCGGCCTCCTTGTACCGGTGGCGCCATCCGGCGTTCTCGTCGCGCAACCGGCGGACCTCGTCCTGCACCCACTGGGGCTGGCGGGAGAAGTCCTTGGTGCTGTCGGTGACGTGCTTCGGCTGCTGGGCGGCGAGAGCGGCGGCGATGCTCTGCGGGGTGATGCCCTGGTCGGCCAGGCTCAGCCCACCACCGGCGGGGGCGGCGGGCGCCTGCGCCTGCGGCGCGGCCGGAACCGCGGGGGCCGTCCGGGCCGGTGCGGGGGGAGTGGCGGGGGCGGCGGCCGGTGCACCCCCGGGGTCGGCCGGGGCCTGACCTCCAGGGGCGTCCCCGCCGTCGTCGCCGTTGCCGCCCGCGATGAGCCGGATCGGCCGGCCGTCCTTGCGGTGGCCGAGGATGGGCAGGTCATCGAGGGAGCGGGGACGGCGCGCGTCGAGCACAGGGGATCTCCGGGCATGCGAAAGGGCCCGCCACCCGGGCGGGCCCTTGAGGGAGTGGGGTCGGGGAAACCCCCAGGTGGTGGGGGTCGGAGGGGGTTAGGCTGCTGTGCGCGGGGACGGGGTGGCAGGCCGGCGGGTCGGACCCTCAGAGCGGGGTCGCGCCTAGCTCGGTCCCCGCCTCGGAGAGTCGCGGTGGCCTGCTGCGAGACGTCGCGGAGAGGCGCGCGGCACCGGTGGGGCAGGCCGACCGTCCGTCAGGTCGCGCAAGGGCAGGGGCTTCGCGGCCCCCTGACGCCTCCCACCGGGTAGCTACCGGGCCGCCGGGAATGGCGATCATGAGCCCCTTCGCGTCAGGACGACGGCCGGGGGCGCCGCCGGGGTTGCGTCTGCCGGCGGCGCTGACCGGGCGGTTGGGTCCGGCGCCGCGGCGGCTGGCTCTCTCCTGGCGACGGCCGGCGGTAGCGAGCGGCTTCCCTGTCGCGGCGGCGCTGCTCCCGCTCCCGGGTCTGCCTGCGCGCCTCGTGCCGGTCGTTCGCAGCTCGCAGCTCGTCGCTGGATTCACGGCCGCTGCCGACCAGCCGGCGATGCCTCTGTGCCATCCGCTCGTCGCGCGCGGCCTCTTCGGCTTCGCGTCCGGCGCGGGCCTGAGCGCGGGCCCGGTCGACCTCACCGTCACCGAGGCCGCTGTTGAGGGCTCGTCCGCGCTGGGCGGTGCGGTGCTGCCGGTAGGCGTGCGCTGCCGTGTTCAACGTGCCCTGCGGGGCGGAGCCGCGTTCCCGAACACCAGCGTTGATCCGGAGCGGGCCGAGGCGGACCGAGCCGGAGCGGGCCCGGCCGCTCCCGCCGCGTGCGGAGCCGTTGCCGCCGCCGTGGGTCGCCCAGTAGTGGCGGGCCGCGGCGGCGAGGGCGGCTCGGGTGGCCGCGGAGACGATGCGGCGGGCCATCAGTGCGCCTGCTGGATCAGCCAGACGACGCCCACGATGATGATGACGAGGGCGGCGAAGGCGGCGAGCAGGGCGTTCACGTCGGCACGCACGGGTTCCTCCTGGGGCTCAGTGGAATGCGTCGCGGATGACCTCGGCGAGGGCTATCCGGAGCTCGTTGGGACGGACGGCGTCCGTGATGTATTTCGCTTGCCGTCCGGGTGCGTGTCGATACCCTAGGTGCTCGTGCTGTATGGCTCCGTAGCGTGTCGAATACGCTACGGTAACGTTGTTGCTGGTAATGGTCACTTTGCCGGTCCGCTGCAAATGCCCCTCACGCAACGGCACCAGCATCTGCGACCGCGCGAACCAGTTGTGCCCAGCACGAGCGAGAGCCCGACGGCGAACGATCGGGATCCGCGCGATGATCCGGTTCCCGTGCCACTCGGAACGGACCCGCATACCGGACACGGCGGATTCTCCCGAGACAATGAGGTGTGACCAGCGATGAAGCGCCGGAACTACCAGCCGGCTACACGATCACGGACACCGGGGCCCACCACGAGCTGTACGGGCCGAGCTACGACGACACGCCACGGCTGGTGCACTGGTTGCCGCTTGGCGACGACAACTGGGAGCGCCTCGCGAAGTTCGCGAGGGCATGCGCATCACAAAATGCCGGCCTTGGGATTCCTGGGGAGCGCATCGAATTGGTGTATCTCGATGAGCCAGAGGGCCGATGGGCCGATGAGGAGAGGTATCAGTTCAGGAAGTGGACGGCCTCCCGGTTGCCCGTGTTCCCGCTACGGGGCCCGTCCTAGACGGCCCGTTCGACCGGCTCGCCCGACTTGCGGACCTGCTCGCGGCTGGAGTAGCGCATGAGCTGCGGGTGCGCGGCCAGGAATTGGCGCATCGCGGCCTGCCTCGCGCGCACCTCGTCCCGGGCCTTCCGCCGCGCGGCCGGATCAGCGCCGGACTCCTCCAGGGCGACCGAAACCCGTTTCGCCTCGCGGATCCGGCGCTCGAGGAGCCGCTGCCGCTGGGTGGCCTGGTAGCCGGGCTCGTCGTGGGGCTGGTGGGCCTGCTGGAGCACCCGTGCGCTCTCGGCGCCCGTGATCGGGATCAGGTTGTGGCGGCAGTTCGGGTGGGCGAAGCCGCGTGCGAAGGCTTCTTCAATCGAGGTGTACACCTTGATTCCCCGAGGCGGCTTCGCGCCCTTCCTGATTGACAGGACTTTGCCTTCAAAAGGGGTACAATTATGGGTGACGATTCCGTTCGCGAAGAACCAGCCCGGATCGGTTGTGAGGTCCCAGACGTGCCCTCTGTACGCTCGAACTTCGACGTTGACGATCTCATCCGGCGTTACCGTGCCGGCGAGACGCCGAAGCAACTTCAAGCCGCCTTCGGCGTCAGCAAGTCGTACTTCTTCGCTATCCTGCGCCGCGAGGGCGTGAAGGCCACCCAGCGCGCCGAACGCGGGTCTTACTGCCGGAAGCTCTCCGAGGCCCAAGCGGCCGAGCTCGTCGAGCGGTACCGAGCCGGCGAAGGTCTCGTGCAGCTCGGGGAAGCGTACGGGGTCAGCGACCGTTCGGCCCTCGATTACATCCGCCGAGCCGGCGAGCAGGCTCGGCCAAGGGGCCACCACTTCGCCGACTACTGGGCCAGTGTCGACCCCGACGTAGTCTCGGCGATACGCAGCCGGATGATGCTGCGCCGCTGGGAAAAAGCCGGGCCGGAGGAGCGAGCCCAGATGCTCGACCCCATGCACGAATCGAATCGTGGTCGGGTCGTGTCCGACGAGACCAAGCGTCGGATCGTGCTCAGCAAGGCTGCGCGCGGCGGCTCCGATTCCCCTTACGAGGAGATGGTCGCCCAATGGCTCACCGAGCGGGACGTCCCATTCCGCCAGCAGGTCGCCGTCGGGAGATACTGCGCGGACTTCGCGGTAGGCAACACCATCATTGAGCTGACGACGGGCTGGTCCCGCAAGAAGCAATGGCGCGACCGATTTTCCTGCTTCTTCGATGAGGGTTGGGACCTGTACGTCATCTGGCACGACAACGCCCACGCTGGCTGTGGCCCGCTGCTCCCGGCCAATGCTGATGACTTGATCGCCTGGACGAAGGCTCTTGAGGACACGCCACCCGCCGAGCGTCAACACCGGGTGCTCTGGCGTTCCCACAAGGTGCTTTCCAGCGGCGGTGGTGATGCGGACTACGTCGCCGGCGTACTCGGTTCGACTGCGGAACGTGGGCGCTGGCCCCTCTATGGTCGTCCCGGGGAGTAGGCAGAGGTTGCAGCCGAAGGGGATGTCCGGCACGCCGACCAGCTCGATGCCGTCGGCCCGGTATCGGTCCAGCGCGCCGGCGAGCGTGGCGCGGGCGAACGCCGCCCGCATCGCCATCTCGCTGTACGAAACGATGTTCCAGCGTCGTCCGGCCTTGTCCGTGAACCCGGTGATGCCCTCCACAGCGAATCGCTCGAGGAGCCGCTGTGACGCCTCGCGCCGCGGTAGCCCTTCGGCCAGCGCCGGGGCGTAGGTCTCGGCCACGAGACGCCGGTAGATGTCGTCGACGCCCCGCAGGACCTGCGGGTGGAAGTCGCGGATCAGCCGTTCGGCCAGCCCGTTCGGGTCGGCCGGGCCAGGCAGGTCCGGATGCCGTCCCGGACGTTGCGGTGGGCGGATCGGCTGTTCACGGCCGCGGCCACCGGGCGGGTTGCGGCGCGCCGGGGCCTGGTCGATGTCGCGCTGCCGTAGCCGGCGCACCTCCGCGGCGGCCTCGTCGGCGCCGATGTCGTATGCCTCGACGACGAGCGGCGGAAGCTCTTTGCGGATCTTCGCGTTGAGCCGGTCGAGGAGCCGACGGGCCGCGCGGCCGAGAGCGCCCCGCTTCCCCAGCGCCGAGCCGAGCGTGCCCTTGCCGACGCCCAACGCGCGGGCGATCCGGGCGACCAGGCCGAGCTCGAGGTCCTCGTACGCCCGGCGGATCTGCTCGCCGAGGTGGGAGGCGTCGTCCGGGGTGGGGGCCATCCGACCCCCAGGAGTGCTACTTGCCGCGGCTGCGGAGCCAGCGGTCCTCTTCGTCGTAGCCCGCGTCGCCGGGGCGCAGGATGACCATCGCGTCGCCGATCATCCCATCGCCGGCACGACCGCCGACCGTGCGCGGCGTGCGGATCGACCCGTCAGGGAGCCGTGTGGGAAGCATGCCGCGCAGCCTAGACCAGGGTGTCCAGGAAGTCACCGAGTGTCCGACCCAGACGTTCCGATTCGCCGCCGAGCTTCGGATCGTCGACGGGCGCACCCAGACCGGCGGCGATCTTCCGCGCCCGGTCCGGATCATGGCGCCAGGCGTTCCACCCGGCATACGCCTCCGCGAACGACTCCCGCTGACCCACGCCCTGGTCCTGCGCGTAGTAGCGGTGGAGCAGGCCGTAGTGCCGGCCGCGGCTGACCGCCGGCCACACCGGCAGCTTCCGGTTCTGCGACGGGAAGCCCAGGGCGTGGTCGAGGGCGTGGCCGGCCTCATGCTGGGCGACCGACGGGGAGCTCGTCTCGTCGGTGCCGATCGCCAGCACCCGAGGCCCCGACATGTACAGGCCGACCGCGTCCCGGCCGAGGGGGGTACCCCACACCTTGTCGATCAGGTCTTGGCGGCGGTGGGTGCGGTAGACGTCCATCGCCCGGCCCTTGCCGATCAGGATGCCGCCGCCGGGCTCGCCGGCGAGGAGACGGGCGATGCGCTCCTGATGGTCGACGGGCATCGCGTCCAAGTCGATCAGGGCTTGGCGGACGGCGGGATGGTCCCGGTCGGCGACGTGGATCCGGTCCGCGCCGAACCGCTGACGGAGCCGCCGTTCGGCTTCCTCGTGCGCGGCCGGGGGGCGTCCGGCGCGGTGCCGGCCGGGTTCCTTGCGGCGGCCGATGCCGATCGCGGAGGCGTCCGGGCCTGAGTTGGCGGTGTGGGCGAACCGGCCGCGGCTGTCGCGCTTGTAGGTGCGGGCACTGCGGGCGAGATCGCCGAGCTTCGGGCGGGCCATAAGGCCCCCCGAAGGTCAACGTGTGTTGTTGTCGGCTACCCGGCCGCGAGGGTCGGTCTCAGCGTCTGTCGCCTGTGCTTGAGGAGGTCGATTCCGTCGGATGGGGGACGGTTTCGCGGTTGATGAGCTGTGTCGCCTCAGTCTTCGTCATCCCGAACGTGGCCTGAGCGAGCCGGATACGGTCGTCGCGGGTCAACTCCACAGCATCCATGTCGATCAACTCCGAAGTAGGTTCAGGTCGCCGAAGATCCGCCGCATCTCCGATGCTATGGGCTGGAACTCCTCGTCAGTCCACTGAAGCGGGTAGAACGGGGGGTTACTGCCCGGCTTCAGTGTCCACGATGGGCTCTCCGAAGTGACAACTTCCTTCCGGATCTGGCGCAGGAGAGCAGCGTTCCCGGACTCGGTGGCGATCCACTGCGCATACGCCCGCGCGAACACCTCCCGAGGATCCACCAGGTACTGGGCGTAGTCCGATTCGGGGTTCCATCGGGCATTCCGGCCGTCGGCGAGGGTGAGCTGGGACCAGGGGCCGTCACGGTCCGGGTTGTGGATGAGCATCCGGGACAGCGAGCGGACCGGTTCGCTGTCAGCGGTCGTGCGCCACCAGGCGCCCAGGGTTTGCCCGGTGCCTCGCTCCTCGGTGGAGGAGAACGGGCCCTGTGAGCCGAGGACCTGACTGTCGACCATGTGACCGAGTTCGTGCACGATCACGCTTTCGAGGGCGGTGCCGTGGACGTTGAGCTGAAAGTAGCCGGGTTCGCCGGTCAGCCGGTCGTAGACGTAGGCGCCTTGGACGCCGTCGGTGGGATCGCCTTCGTAGGCGTGGATCGGGAGTTCGGGGAGGCGCCGGTCGGTGCCGTGAACGGCGGCGATCGCGTCGACGGCGTCCCGCCAGGCCCTGCGAGCGGGCCGGGGAAGCCCTTCGACGCCGGTGATGTTCTCGGCGACGGTGTGGGAGGGGCCGCCGCCTGGCTGACGGTTCTCGACCCGGGCGCGCTGGGCGTTCGACGCCGTGTGCGCGAACCTGCCGAGCTTGTCCCGCTTGTACTTCCTGCTGTTCCGCCGGGCGAGGTCGCCGAGTTTCGGCCGGCTGCGGGAGGCCACCGGGCCTCCTGCGGGTCAGTGCTGTGCCATGTGGGCGGTCATCGCCCGTTCGACTTCCGCGGCGAGCGCGGCGACGTGGTCGGGCCGGTCGGGGTCGTAGCCGACGGGGATCGCGAGGTGGACCGGCCAGCGGCAGCAGGGCACCGTGAGGGCTACGCGGGCGGGGCCGAGGCGGGTGGGGGCGATCGGGACCATCGGCCGCCCCCACCCGGGTATCTGGGAATCCGCGGCGGCTGACTACGAGTTCGGTGGCGGGGTCCAGCCGAGAGCGACGAGCGCTTCGCGGAGTCGGTCGGGGATCACCACGTGGAACCCGCCGTCGATCTCGACCTCGGTGATCGTGAGTTCAAGGTTGAGCTGGGGCGGACGGCACGGCTCGCTCTCGACGGTGATCGAGCGGACGGCGCGCGTGATGTCGACGCCGTCCACGTTGATCGTGCCGCTGCCGTCGGCCCGGAGGGTCATCTTGGCATCGCGGATGCTGCTCATTGGAACGGGAACCCTCCGCCGCCGCTGTCGCCGCCATCGTCCGCCTCGGGGTCGTCCTGCTGGTCGCCGCCGGACGGCATCGGCGGGCCGCCGAGGGGCTGCTCGGCGCCCATGCCCATCGGGTCCGGTGCCGGTGCGGCGCTCTGCGCGTCCTCGTCCATGCGGGCGAGCTCGTCTTGCACCTGGTCCTCGTCCCAGTCGGGATGGAGCAATTTGACCAAGGTGTATTTCGACGCGGCCGATGCGGCGAAAATGGCCTGGGCGGTCTGGGCCAACGTGAGCTGGTCGGCGTCGGCCAACGCCGGCCACGTCAGCTCCGGCGGGCCGTCCGGGATGACGGGCGGGGCCGGGGCGTTTGGATCGACGGCGGCGTTCGGGTCCTGCTCGTCGTCGCCGGGCTGGCCCGCCTGGTCGCCGAAGGGCTTCGCGCGGGCGAGCGCGCCGAGCGTCGGCCGAGCGCCCGGCTTGCCGCCCTGCGGGGGCTGGCCCGGCTTCGCGGGCGGCTGCCCAGGGGTGGCGTCCGCCTGGCCGGGCTCCTGCTGGCCGGGGGCCGGCTTCTTCCCGAACGGCGCCGCGCCCTTGCCCTTGCCGAACGGTCGGCGCTTCCCCGCGGGCGGCTGGGCGTCGTCGTCCTGCTCGGCGTCGTCCTCGTCCTGCTGCTGGGCGCCCGGCTTCGCGGCCGAGTTCTTCGCGCCGTCCGGGCTCGGCTTCGTGCCGGGCTGGCCGGGCTGCGGCTGCCCCTGCTTGCCCGCGAGGGGCTTCGTCCCGTCGGTGCCGGTGCCCTTCCCGGGCTCGGCCGGGGCGTCCCCGCCCTGCTGGCCAGGCTTGGCCTGGGTGTCCGCTGCGGGCGGCGGGGCTTGGACGCCGGCGAGCTGGGCGTCGAGCAGCATCCACGTGTAGAACAGGTTGCTGAGCTCGCCGTCCCAGTAACGGATCTTCTTCTCGCGGGTAAGCACGGACCGCTTCTCGCGGGCGTTGATCTCCGTGGCGGTGGCTGCGCCCGCGCCCTCCGAGTCACTGCCGAACGTCTGGCTCGAGTAGCCGGCGCCGCGCACGATGGCGTCCATCAGCGCGCGGGCGGTGCGCTCGTGCTCGTCCACGCGGATCGCGAACTGCGTGGCGGTGATCTGCGGCGGTCCGCCGGCCGTCGGCAGAATGTTGAGGGTGCTGTAGACCTCGCGGTCCTCGTCGAACACTGCGCCCTTGCCGCGGCCCTGGGGATCCAGGTACTGCTCGGGGACGACCATCCGGCCTTTGCCGATGCGGATGTCCCGCATCCACGAGGACATGACCTCGTCGAGCTGGTCCATCAACTGCATGACGGCCGGGGTGTAGTCGGAGCGGCCGAGCGGCTGGAGCTGCGGGAACCGGCGGTACGCGCCATTGGGCCGCATGTTCGGGATGTAGACGGCAGTGAGGCGGCCCTCGACGGCGGGGATCTTGTTGCCGTCTTCGAGGTCTTCGACGAGACCCTCGAGGTCCGGTGCTTCGGACAGGGGGATTTGCCGGCCGAGGCTGTCCCGGTCACCCTCGTACAACCCGTGGAGGATCATGCCGCGCTCGTGGCGCTCCAGGTGGCGGATCACGCGGCCCTTGCGGGCGTTCGGGTCGGCGTCCTCCAGCTCACGCCAGAACGTCACCGCCCACAGGCGGCCGTAGCGCCACTCCGGCACCGCGCTGTCGGGGTGGACGATGTCGATCCACGGCCCGTCCTGCACCTCGGCGTCCCAGCACAGGCGTAGGTAGACGCCGGACAGCGCGGCGGCGATCTCGGCCGCTTCGAGGAGCGTCGCGTCCAGGCCGCTCGACTCGCGGAGCTGGTCGAACCTCGCCTGCGCCGGGTCGGGCGGCACGTCGGGCGCCTCGACCGGGTCGGCCTTCGGTGGGGTCGGGGGCAGGCCGGTAAGCGGGTCGGGCGCGTCCGGGTCGACCCCGGCTTCGTCCATCGCCGCGGCGTGGTCGTCGGCGGCCTGCTGGTCGGCGATGTCTTGGGCGTCCTGGACGGCGGCGTCGCGCTCGGCGCGGCGGGCGTCCTCGTCCCCGAACGTGACCGTGATCGCCCGGCTGAACAGCAGGTCCGCGCTCGCGGTGGCGATCTCGCTCGCCAGCGGGATGTGGACTTTGGATCGCTGCTGCTGCGGGGTGGTCGGCTGACCCCACCACCAGCGGGCCACAGCCCCGGCGACACCGCCCCGGTACTGCGCCGGGCGGTCGAAGCTCTTCTCCGAGGTGCTGGCGGTCTGGGTGGTGCCGCCGTAGACCGCGGACAGCTCCTCCGGGTCGCCGATCCACCAGGCGGCCAGGCGCTCCATCTCCGCGAAGGGCTTCGCGAGGTGGGGGGGCGGCCAGGGGATGCTGCCGTCATCGGGGAGAGGCACGGGCCTGTGCCCCCTCAAGGTCATGTCTGGTTTTGATGGTATGATCGGCGTTGTGAGTGAAGATTTCGGACGTCAGGCCGCGAGGGTTGTAACCAGGCTTCGCGCGGTCCGCGAGGCGCGGAACATCACCCAGGAAGAGCTGGCCAGGCAGGTCGGGATGAGCCGCGCCGTGCTCGCCACCCTCGAAACCGGCAAGCGCGCCCGGGGCCTCACGCTCGAAGAGGCGCTGACCATGTGCGCCGCGCTCGGCGTCGATCTGTGCCGCCTCGTCGATCCCGAACCGCTTGAGATCCACACCGGAACGATCAAGATCTGATGTGCGGTGCCTGCGGGCACTGCGGACAGGAGACGAACTGATGCCACGTTATGGAGTGCTGTTCACGACCAGCGCCAGCAGCGTCGTGGAAGTTGACGCCGACAGCCCCGAAGCGGCGCGTGAGAAGGCGCGCAAAGAGGTCGGTGTGACCTTGTGCCACCAGTGCGCGCACGAGCTCAACCTCGGCGACTTCGAGGACGACGAGGACGACCCCGAGACCGTGTGGCAGGTGTAGCCGAAAGGATCAGTCCTCGGCCGGTTCGTAGCGGGACGCGAACGCCGCCTCGTCGAGCACCTCGAACCCGCCGCGCAGGACCAGCCACGACCCTGCCGGCACCCACACCGACCCGGACGGCGCCCAGAACATGGCCGCGCCGTCCGGCTGCACCGTCACCGCGTTGCCCGCCAGCTCCTCGACCTCGGCCCGGTTGGTGCCGGTCCAGTGGACGGCGTCGACCTCAACCGGCCGGGTGCGATGCGTGGTCACAGGGCGCCGTTCAGGCCGTTCAGGATCGAGGTCCGCCGGATCTCGGCGCGCACGGCGTCGGCGAGCTGCTCCACGTCCACCACGGCCGGCTCGGCGGCCTGCACCTGCACCGAGATCCCCGGGGCATACGGATGTGAGGCCAGGAACTCCCAGGCGCGCACGGCCAGTTCGTACAACTCGCTGTCCACCAGCCCGCCCTGAGTGGCCCGGGCCCGCCGTTCCAGGTGCTCTGCGAGCGCGGCGAGTTTCACCCGCGGGTCGGCGTACCGCTTCTGCGTCGGTTCCGGGTCGGCGGCGGGTTCCTGGGGGCTGGTCAAGTGGGGCTCCTTCGTCAGCGGCCGAGCCGCCACTTCGCAGCGATCTTCGTCTTCTTGTGGACCTTCACCCCGCCGACGCGGAGGTTCCTCAGCTCGGGTGGGAGCTGTGACCGCAGATCCGGCTCGGGAACGGGCCGGGGTGCCTTCGGGATGACCGACGGGGCGTTCCAGATGCCGCCCGGCTTCGCCCGCGCCGCTCTGGCCGCCTGGCTCATCGGGAGCTTCAGCGCCACCGTCTCGGCATCGCGGGCAGGCGGGCGACGGAGGGCCATGGTCGGCGCGTCGGCGCGCGGTGGTCGAGCTGGCGGTGTGGGTCGAGGTGGTGCTGGCGGGCGGGGCGCGGGCCGCACCGATGCCCGGTGCAGCGCGGTCGTCCGCCCGTCTGTCACCTCGCGCGGCAGGTCTCGCAGGGACAGGCGCATCGTCGGCGCATCCCCACCACCACCGCGTGCGCGAGGGGCCGCGTGCACGCTGGACGGGTCGTGGCCGGCCAGACGGCGCGTGCCGACACCCGGATGGCGACTGCGGCCCTTGTGACTGTTCAGCCCGCCCTTGCGCCGGCCCAGCCAGATCAGGAAGCCTTCCGGGTTGCGGATCTTCGGGTCGGCCATGACCTGGGCGCGCAGCGGGTCGGCGCGTTCCGCACGGGCGCGGCCGGCGAGCGATGCGAGGCTCGCACCCGAGCTGCCCCTGCGGGGGCCGAAGGCACCGGAGCCGCCGACCACGCCCGGGGTTGCCTTCGGGGTGTGGCCGGGCAGCGTCGCCACGAGGTTCTCCTACCGGCCGAAGGGCGGGCGCTTCTTCTTCCGCATCGCGGGCGCACCGGTGGGTGCCGGGGCCTGCTGCTGGTCGTCTTCGTCCTCGTCGTCATCCGGCGCGGGCGCCTGGTCGTCATCCGGCGGGGTGGTGTCGTCCTCGTCCGGCTCGTCCTCGGACGGCGGCGGGCCATCCTGCTGCGGGCCGGCGGGACGGCGGCGGCGCTTGGCGAGGCTCGCGAGCTTCGGTCGGCCACCCGGCCTGGACGGGAATCCCACAGGGAGCTCCTACGCGGCGGGTTGGAGGGGCTGGCGCAGCGTGCCGTACCAAAGAGGCTCAGTCGTCTTGATCAAGTAGCGGCCAGCATCCATATCATGATCGTCCAGCTTGACGGGCTGATCGACGCCCTTCTCCGCGGCTTTCTCATCCCACGCATAACCCGGGATCTCCTCGATGAACCCCTTGCACGAGCGGTGCACGCGGAGCCGGTCGTTCGCGATCAGCGAGGCCATCATGCGGATGCCGTCGATCACCGTGTTGTCGGCGCCCATCACGTTGCTGACACCGTCGCGGTAGAGCTGCGTCACGAACGATGCGGCGCTCGGGTCCACGCAGATGTACTCCGGGTTCACCCCCCGCAGATCCGTGCCAGGAACCCGAACGGAGCCATGGAAGTCGCGGAGCGCAGCCGAATACTCGGCGTCGGTCTTCTGCCGGCGCGACAGCTTCGAGTCGTACCGGTACTCGGCGACCAGGTGCAGCCGGCGGTCCACCCCGAGGCCGCCGACGAGGGCGACGAACGGGTTCACCGTGCCGTAGTCCACGCCGGTCCCGACCCACCTGGTGATCGTCGGGGTGGCGTCCTCGACGTGTCGGTCCTCATCCCACGCGTCGAAGATCACGCCTTCGGCGAGGACCCACAGGCCCTGGATGAACCTCTTGTAGAAGAGGCCTACGTACTCCTTCTTCAACGCCTCGACGTACTTCGGGTCAAGCGAGTTGTTGTCGTCCAGCGTGAAATGCCAAGCGACCATGTCGAGTTCATGGGCCCGAAGAATGAACTTCTTGCGAAGCCAGTGGGCCGGCCCCTCGGGATTCGTGGTGATCATCAGCTTGGCGTTGGGCACCGAGAGACGCGCCAGCGCCTGCTGGAACGTGTTCTCGGGGACCAGCGTCGCCTCGTCGATGACGATCAGGTAGGCAGTGAGTCCTCGTAGCCGGCCCTCGCTCCGTACATCCGATGCCCCGATGAGGTGCACGGTGCGGCCGAGGATGGTGGCGATCGTCGACCCTCGCGTGTGGTGCACGAGCTTTGCGACCGGCCCGAAGAGGGCTTCGTTCTGCAAGGGCTCGATCAAGTTTCTCTCGATCGTTTGCAGGGTCCGACCGACCATAATGATCAGCGGACCCTGCGGCGCCTCCGCGAGATGGATCAGGAACGCGACCAGGGAGGCGATCGTCTTACCCGACCGGACAGCCCCACTCCAGCACGAGATCCGCGCGTGCCGCGACTCGGCGATGCTGCGAATCTGCTTCGGGGAGAGCGGCAGCGAATCGAGGTTCACCGCGCCCCTTCAGGATGAACCACGTGCCGCAGCGCGCCCACTTCCGGGAGTTGCAGGGCTCGCAGGCCCTGCGGAGGTTCCACCAGTGGTCGGTGCCGCCCTTCGCGAGCGGGAAGAAGTGATCGACGTCGGTCGTGCCGGTGGCCCCGCAGTAGAAGCACGGGTCGCCGACGGTCGCGCGCCTGTACTCCTCCGAGACCGCGATGTCGGTGCGGCTCATCGTCCCGACCGCGCGCATCCGGCGGCGGGCCTTCGCGGCACGCCACGGCGCGGGGTCTTCGGCGTACTTGAGGACGTAGCGGGCGTGCGCCTGGGCGCGGATCCGGTCCCTGTTCGCCTGGTAGTGGGCAGCTCGCGCTGCCGATCGGGCAGCGCGCTGTTCGGCCGTGATGCCCTCACGCTTGGCCTTCACCCGCGCTTGGATGTGCGTGATGTTGCGCTTCCGGTAGCGACGCTGGTAGTGATGCGCGCAGAGACCCCGGCTGTGATAGGCCCTGTCACACCCTTCGGCAGAGCAGAGGCGGGGCTTCTCGCCTCGCACAAAGGCATCGAGCGGCGTTCCTGCACGGTGCCTGCGCAGGTGAAGGTCGCAGAAGCCGTTGCCCTTGTACGGCCGAGAGCAATCATCAACCGAGCAGTGACGCTGCACCCTCTCGACGAACTCCGGCGAGCCGCTGCGCATCCATCGGGCGTAGTGCCGGCGGCACCAGCCCCGAGCGAGCGACTCACTGTCGCAGCCGGCGATCGAGCAGGCCGACGGGATGAACGATGGACGGTCGTCAGTCGTGCCTGTGTTCTGGAGCCGCTGGTAGTGCTTCCTGCACAGGTCCTGCGCCAGGTGGGCGTCGTCGCAGCCCTCGACCGAGCAGACCCGTGCGGCTGAAGGCCGGGGCTCGGTGGTTCCGGTGCGCCAGCGGCGGTTGTAGTGGAGCTGGCACAGGTCCTTCGCGAGCACCGGCTCGCCGCACTCATCGACGGTGCACGTCTTCCCTGCGGCCCGGGGGAACGGCGCGTCCAACTGAAGGCCGTTGCGGCGCCGGTAGTTGTGGCTGTCGCACAGCCCGCGCGAGTCGCGCGGCTGGTCGCAGCCTTCGACGGTGCAGCGCGGCGCGACGGCTCGGCGGTGCTTGCGGTAGTGCTTCGAGCAGAGCCGAAGCGACTTGACCTTGATCGATTCGGTGCAGCCATCGGCAGCACAAATAGACTCGCCCACGCGGGGCACCTCCACGAAGGTGTCACGAAGTCCCGGGGGAGAGGACGGCAATCCTCAACCCCGGGGCGCCTCAATGGCGCCGGGTATGCCCCCAATTCTACCGAACAGACGTGCGCTTCGGACGTGTCAACCTGCTGGCGGGAGCAGCCCCGCGGCCACGTCCAACTTCCGCGCGAGATCCCCGAGCATCGACCGGGCCTCGGCCGCACCGTCGCCCTGGTCGATCTGCTCGAGCTTCGCCGCGTTCGCGAGATAGCCGGTCATCGCCGAGGACAAGTTCCGCTCGTCCTGCGCCGGCGGATGCTTGTCCTTCACGACGTACGAGCCCTCAGCGCCGATGACCCGGTACTCGTAACCCTCGGCTTCGAGCCTGTCGAGGACGGTCTCCGTGCGCCGGTAGAGCCGGTCGACGATGGCCACTCGGCGGGATCGGTTGTCGACCTGCTTCGCGGCGGTCGCCGCCGCAGTGGCCTGCCGGTCCCAGGTGAGTCCGAGGCGGTCCGCGATGCGGCCGATCTGTGAGCCGGTGCGGTCGAGCCGCCGTCCGATCTCTGCTCGGGACAGCCCCTGCGCGTGAAGGTCGCGGACTTGGGCTCGCTCGGCGTCCGTGACGGGCCGGCGTGGACGGCGTGAGGCGGGCGCCTTCGCGCGCGCGGAGGCCGGTCGGTCCGGACCGTTCGACGTCGCACGGCGGGGCACCTAGACCTCGCTCGCGGGGCGTGTAGGGGCTCACCGTGGGCACCTGGCACCACGGCGGGGGATGGGACGGGCGGTTCAGCGGGTCTTGCGGGTGGAGCTGGGCGGCTTTGTGATGGTGACGTCGCCGGGCCGGGTCACGAACCGTTCAACACGGACCGTCGGTTTCTTCGAAGACCTGCGGCGCGCACCGGCGGCGAGCTTGCGGAGGTTCACGCGGCCTCCTGGGGGATTAGCTCGGCGTGGATGACCCGCTGGCCGTCGACGATCGTGTCGGAGACGATGCGGATGCCGCTGGTAGTGCCTCCGACGGTGCCCGAGTATTCGTCGTCTTCGCCGTGGTAGCCGCGGTCGAGGAGAATTTCCCGCTCTTCGGGGATCTTGCTGCGGAGCGCGGGTGGTGTCGGCTGGTCGAACGCCAGCACCCGGGCGCCCGCGGGGACGGTGATGTGCATGACCGCGGTGTCGCGTTCGCCGCCGATGCGGTCCACGACCGCGCTGCCGGACATCGACGTCGACGTGTAGGCCTTGTCGTGGATGACGCTGCCGGTCGCCGGCGGGGGGCCGAGGATCTCGTCGGCGCTGGCGATGCCGCGGGTCACGACGATCGGTCGGGTTAGCGGCGGGGTGCGGGCGAACGCGGCGTCGAGAGCGGCGATCGTCTCCGGGCGGGACGAGTCGTGGCCGCCACGCAACTCGAAGTTGATGTCCGTGTACAGGCTGGAGGTGTACTCCAGGGTGGCGGCCTTCTCGCGGGCCGGGTAGCGGACGCCGTCGAGATGACCGGCCAGGTATCGGCTGATCTCCGCGTCACCGGTCAGCGGGGCCTTCGAGCTGTCCTCGTGGCCGGAGGCCTGCTTCGATGCGGGGCGTTGCGGTCGGGCCAGCGCGCCGAGCGACGCCCGATCCCGGCGGGTTGGGCGTGGGCCGCGGCCGTGGATGAAGTCGGCGAGGCGTTGCCGCGTCGCCTCGTCCCGACCGGGTGCGGCTGGGGTGCTCGGCCTGGATGGTGGGCGCCGGGCGGCCGGCTTCGACGGGTCGCGGCCGCGGACGAACGCGGTGATCGCCGCCCGCTGGGCGGCACGATCGGTGTGGCCGCCGCCGGAGCCGAACTTGCCGTCGGCTCGGCGGGGGTGCTTCGCCTCATCCCACCGGCTGTGATGGCGGGACATGGCCGCGAGGGTGGCCACAGGGCCTCCCTCAGAGGGTCAGGGCGATGAGATGGCTCGGCTTGTCTCCGACGACGATCCCCTCGCGACGGTCGGCGGGGGTGAGGCTCTTCTGGTCCTCGTCGGGGACGAGCATGATCTTCCGTTCGCGGAGGAGCCGGAGGAGGGTCGCGTCGATCTGCGTGTCCGTCCACCCCTGGGCGCGTAGAGCGGGTTTGACCGTGGAGAGACGGCCCCAGCCCTGCCTCCAGGACACGGCGCCGGCGGCGGGCAGATGAGAGGCCATCAGCCGGTTCTGCGCGGTGTGGTCGGTGGGGATGGCTGGTCCGCGGTTCGCTGCGGCTGGCCCGGTTGTGCGTGCCGGGATCGACCCGCCGCCGCCGTGACGGCTGCCGCCCGGCACCCCGGCGAAACCACGCTCCTTGGCCTGCATGGCGTGAGAGCTGATGTTCTTCCCGACGGTCTGATCGATCAGGGATTGCACAATCGCGCGCTTGTTCGAGCCGACGGGAGTCAGATTGTTGTCGCGTGCGAACGAGCGGAGTTGGGTGACGGTCAGGCCGTTGAGCACATCCGCTGCCTGGTCACGAGTGGTGGCGGCCTGGAGTCGTTCCATCGGGTCGCCGGCGGGTGCTGTTCCGCCGCGGGGGGCGCGAGGGGCGCGGGCCATGGTCGCGAGGCGCGGCGGGGCGCCGGGACTGTCGGGAGACACCCGCTGGGCGCCGAAGGCCGCCCGGTCGATACCGGCGTCGTTCTCCTCGTGTTGGATCGATGCGCGGTTCAGACGGGCGCCGACCGTCTGGTCGACGATGCCAGCGACAAGATCCTTCTTTGTGCGGCCGGCGGGTGCCAGACTGTTGTCCTCGGCGAATGCGCGCAGCTGTGGGACGGTCAGGCGGTTAAGGGTGGCGGCTGCCTGGTCGCGGGTGGTGGCGGCGTTCAGGGCGTCCATCGTGCCGGTCGGGGTGGTGCTGGTGCGGCCGGCGAGTTTCGCGAGTTTGGGTGCTGCGGCCGCCTTCTCGGCGTGGTGGCCACCCTTGTAGTTCTTGTGGACACCGCAGTAGGCCGAACCGGCGCGGGCCCGGTTCTTGCACCGGGTGCCCTTGAGGGTCGTCGCGGCGCACTGGGGGCCAGGGCTGGCCATCGGTCACCTCGGGGCGGAGCGGGTCGGCGGTCAGCCGCGGCGGGATGGCCGGGCGGTCATCAGGCGTTCGAGGCGGGCAAGGTCGGCGCGGCGCCGCTCGATGTCGGCGGCGAGGTCGCGGCGTTCCCGGGCGAGGAGATGGTCGAGGGCGCGTGCCCGCGTGTGGGCGGCTGCGCGGTGCCGGGCGGCACGGGTAGCGGCCTTGCGGGCGCGTGCGGCGCGGTGGGCGTCCCGCTCACGTTGGTGACGCTTTTCGGCGGCCCGGTCGGTGGGGCCGGTCACGCCGCCTCATCCGCGGCCCAGGCGGCGCGGGGGATCCGTGCGGCGAGAGGCTGGAGGTTCTCCCAGCTCCAGAGCGACGGCCGGCGGCCCTTCCCGCGGACTTCGGGTTCGATGCCCTCGCGTTCGAGGAGCCGGCGGGCGGCGAGGCAGTGGAAGTCGTCGGGGAGGCCCATCCAGTGGGTGATGTCCCGCAACGTGAGGAGCCCCGGAGGCCGCATGGGGCCTCCCGAGGGGGGTGTGGGCACAGATGTGCCGTTGGCAGGAATTTAGCAGCGGATCTTGCCGGTGGGCAAGGCGGCCCCCGCATGTCCCAACGGGAGGTCAATCAGGTGGGGTGTCTGGCGCCTGATGTCTGGCATGTCGCTACCCTGCCGGAACGTTCAACCACGGGGGAAAGCCTTGCGTCACAGCATGTTGTTGGTCCTGCCCATCCTCACAGCCGCCGCGCTGGCCGCCTGCCAGCCTGCCCCGGTCATCCAGCCGACGGCCACACCAACACCGACCAGCACTCCCTCAGGCGACTTTCGGCATGCTCCGACACTGCCGCCGAGGCCGGCCGGTCCGACGCCCACGAACAGCGGGCCGCCGCAATCCCCGGCCGCCCCGGCGGCGACCCCTACGACGATTCCGACATCAAGCCCAGCACCGGCGCGCCTGGCCGCCCAAGGCGCGCCCGTCGCCGCCACGACCACTCCGCCGCAGCCGGTGGCCGCGGCAACGTCGGAGCCTGCCCCCGCGAAGCCGACCCCGACTTCGACGTTCACCGGCTACCCGTGCACCCCGGGGGAATCCCACCGGTCCGGAGACGTCACCTACACCTGCCGGCAGAACGGGGAAGGGTGGATCGACAGCTCCCATCCGTACGGGACGGCACCGCCGACCCCTACACCCGACGGCACGCGGTGACCGCGCTCACGCCGCCCACGTCTCCTGCCAGTCGGGATGCTGGGAGCCGTCAGAACGGTAGCGGTAGATCGACGCGAGGAGACGGAGGGTCGCACAGGGCCAGTCGCCCTCCAGGTCGCCCGAGATCTCCCCGGGGCGCGCGCAGTGCCCGCACATCGCCTCGCCGTGCTCCTCGACGCGCCCGTGCAGCTCGACGAGCGACCGTAGCGCCTGCACCCGGGCGAGCGTGACCGCAGGGGACTGACGGGCGATGTGCTCGCAGACCGCGCGGGCGTTGTCAGCGAGCGTGGCCACCACAGGCGCCAGGTGCGACTCTGGCGGTAGCGAGCTGCCGACCTCTCGCGCGGGGCGGCGCTGCCAAACCGAGGCGCGGCCGGATGGGCTCACATCCACGATCCATGGCCCGTCGCCGCCAGGGCGATACGCCGCCCGTGCGGCCGCTTCCTCTTCGGCGATCCTGGCGAGGACGAACGCGGCCAAGGCGTCGAGGTCGGTCACGGCCGGGAGTCCAGCGGGGCGGGCGCGTCGAGGAGATCGCGGAGCGCGTCTTGGGCGCGGGTCCCGGTCAAAGCGAGCTGCCGATGACGTGGGCTGCGATCTCCCGGTAGTCGGCGCCGGTCGTCAGCTCCCGGGCGACGTGGATCCGACGGCGGTCGGTGGCCACAGCGACGCCGCGGACAGGGTCGTGGCCGATCTTGGTGTAGAGGTCCCACCAGAGGGCGATGCCGTGACGCTCCCAGGCGGGCCGGGCGTCGAAGTCGACGCCGTGCTCGGCGAGCAGCTGGCGTTTCGCGTCGGCGCGAAGGCCGCGGAGCGTCGAGGTAGCGGCGCGCGCCGACTGGCCATGCCGGCGCAGCGTCCAGTAGGCCCAGCCGTTCAGCCCGCAGCGGATCGCATCCGCCTGCCGCCACGACAGGTAGTCCACCACGGCGCCGAGGGTGGGGCCGATCCACACCCGGCTGTCGAAGTGACCGGGCTCGGGCGCGCGGCTGGTGAACGCCGCGGTGGCGATGCCGGCGGAGACGCTGACCAGCTTCTCGAGCGAGCGGCTGAACAGGTCGGTGGTCGGCGGGAGTACGACGCTGACCTCGTCGGACTCGGTGAACGCGTAGAGGCCGCCGAGCTGCTGGAGGAGCTCCCGGGCGACCTCGATCATGATGCTCGAGAACTGGGCGTCGAACGGCTTGTCGTAGCCGGCGTCGGTGGTGAGCTTGGTGAACGCGCGGCCGTCAACCCGGATCACCGGCCACATGCCCGGCGGGACGGTCAGGTCGTGGAACCACTCGCCCGCGCGCATCGTGGCCTCGAAGGTGCCGGGGTTCACGCGGCACGCTCCCAGGCTCGGCGGTGCGCGTCGACGAGGTACCGGTCGACCGCCGCGCGATCCGGTCGGGCGGGGAGTGGGGACCGACGGTCGATGTCCGGGCTGTCGAGCAGTTCCCGGAGGCGAAGGGCCGCGTCGGCGATCAGCAGACGGGCGCGGTCCTGGGAGACGTCGCCGCGGCGGACCGACAGGACGAGGTCCCGGTCGGCGGGTTCCATCGGGAGCGCGAGGCGGCCGGTGGCGAGCAGCTCGACGCCCTGCAACCCCAGGCGGAGCGCGTGGGCCGCGTACTTCACGTCGTAGCCGTGCGCGGCGATCAGCTCGGGGCGGTTCGGTACCCGGTTCTGCTTGCCCCTGCCGTCCATCCGGTCGAGCTGGGCGTTGAGGTAGCCGAGGAACCGGCGTCCGGCTTGCCGGGACACCACCGTCGGCGCGAGCGCCCGCAGCCGGTCGCCTTCCTCGGTGCGGACGACGAGGGCCGAGTCGGGAACCCAGAACAGGGCGAGGATCGTCGGGTTCCCGGCCACGGCCAGGCTGAGGAACCGGCGCAGGGTGTAGATCGTCAGGTCGACGTCGCCGGGTCCAGAGCGGGCGCCTTCCGGCTGGGTGCGCCAGACGTGCGTCTTCGCCTCGGACAGGCCGCAGACCAGATCCGCAGGCGGGATGTAGATCCCCATCTCGTCGCGGTCGTCCTGGCCCTCCAGGTTGGTGCCGTGGACGGTCGAACCGACGACGGAGCGGAGGATCTCCCCGGCTCGGGCCAGCTCACCGGGGCCGTAGTCGACGTTCGGACGAGGGTCAGCCATTGGTGGCCGGCTTCTTCCCGCCGCCGAGCGCGGACGTGAGCTGCTCCAGTCCCACCTTGAGCTGGTCCATCGCGGTTCGGGCCTGCCGTCCGGCGCGGCGAATCAGCGCGCCGTTCAGCTGGGCGGCGAGCCGGTCGGGGAGCTCGCCGGCGTCGGCCAGGCGCACCAGCTCGGCGACCACCTGCTCGTCGGTTAGTCGGGGGCGGAGCGGGGTCGGCTCATCGGCCATCGGGAGATCCTTCCGTTCGGTGGGCGGCATCCGGAACGTACGGGCGGGCGATGCGGGCGGCGGAGAGCCGGTTGAACAGGTCGCGCCGCCATAGCGGAATCGCGTCTTCGGCCGCTTCCAGCCGAGCCACGACCATCCCAACGATCGCCCCCGCCTGTGGGTGCGCGGGGAAGCCGTCGAGCACCATCGCGGCCCGCGGCATCGTCCCTCGTAGGCGGTCCAGGTCGGGCGTGCCGGTGACGCCGATGACCTCTCGTGAGCGGAACCCAAGGGGCAGGTTCTGCTCGTCGCACCAGCGGTGGAAGTGCCGCAGGTCGAAGGCGAGCACCACGACGGGCGGGAGGCGATCGGTGATCTGGTGGGTTTCGAGCATGCGGACGGAGTCGGCCTCCCGGAACAGCCGCGGGTGCGATGGGAGAACGGGCCGAGACTCGACGATGCGGCGGATGGCGGCGGCCCGCTGCTCGGCGGTCAGGTGCTCTGCCGGTTCGTAGCGGGCCACCGGCGGCGGAGACTGCCATCCGCCGATTGACTCCACCCACGCATCGGCCGCCTCGTCCCAGTAGGCGCGGTCTGCGGCGAACCCGCGCAAAGAGGCACGGCGGGTTGGGTCGCCCGGGTTGCTGGCCTCGTAGCGGACGGGCTGCGGGTCGAGAAGCGGTGATCTCCACATGCGGACCACGTCGTCCCACGTGATCGTTGACCCGGTCGCCTGCGGCCGCGGGAGCGGGTCGTCTCCGGTCCGCTCGACGCGCGGGTTCCAGTGGGCCGCCGTGGGGTCCATCTGCCACATCGGGTCGTCGTCGCGGTACGCCCGAGTACCGGACCCAGTCCAGTCCGGCGGCGGGGTCGTCACCGCGTCGAGCGTCGCCTCGATCTCGGCGAGGACGTCAGCGGCCGGGCGCTGGGTGCGGATGCGGGTCAACGGGTCTCCAGGGTGGGTGTGGTGTGGTCGGCGGCGCGGTGCACGGCCATCCGTGCCACAGCAGTGCCCGCCACCGGATGATCCTCGACGTGGCCGCAGTCCGGGCACAGCTCCCGGAACACCTCGACCGGGACCACTGCGAGCTCGTGGCGCGCACGGATGCGACGGGCGAGGGCGTAGACGAGGACGGCGGCGAGCATCACCGGTGTTCCTCGTCGAAGTGGGCGCGGAGGTGTTCCGCGAGGTTCGGCGCGACGAGAGCGACCATCCCGCCCGGCTGCGACTCTTCATCGAACCCCGCCATCAGCATGACCCGGGCCAGCTCTTCGAGCAGCGTGTCTAGCGGGGTTCCTCGGGGGCCGTTGTAGGCGTGGAGGATCTGCCGGGCGAGGGCGCGCGGAACGGTCAGGGTGACAACGTCGGCCGCGAGGTCATAGCCGGTCACCGGTGCCTCCTGGGCGGCCCGTAGGGGGATTCGTGGCGGGGACGGTCATCCCGATAGGAGGGGGTGCGCGGGGAGGCGCTGCCCCGGGTAGCCGGGGTGGCGAGGATGCCGGCGGCGCGCAGATGCTCGGCCAGCTCCGTGTAGGCCCTACCCAGTGCCTGCATGGCGGCGGTAGCAGCGGCGACGTACGGCGCGATGGTGGCGCCTGCCGCGGACATGCTGCGGCGGATGTCGTCATCGGTGGGCAGTAGCTCCCAGCGCGTCGGCTGGCCGGTCATGCCGGCCGGGCCGGGGCGAGGAGGTGGAGGGAGGCGTGCTCCCAGCGGTAGGCGTGGCGGACCGAGCGGGCCGAGCGGCGGCAGGTGATGACCCCTGTATCGGGGTCACGGCAGGATGGCCAACGGGTGTCGTCGTGGCAGGCGTCCGGATCCCAGCCGGCGTTACCGCACCAGACGTCGCCGAGGGTGGCGTGCCGGTCGAACATGATCCGCTGCTTGTGGCAGTGGAGGCAGCGGGGTGCGTCGGCTCCCTGGAGCGTCCCGGGGGCCTCCTCCAGGCCGAGGACCAGCAGGGCGACCCGGTGAGCGGATTGGATGTCGTGGAGCACCTCGCCGGGGAGGTCGCCGGGCTGCTGTGCGGCGAGAGTGGGCAGCAGGCGGGCCGAGTCCAGGCGGGACAGGACGGCGTCGCCCGGGTGGAGGTAGGCGGCCCACCAGTCCACGACGTGCTCGATCTCGTCGCGGGCGAGCATCGCCCCGTCGCGGCCGGGTGGGCGTGGGCCTGGCGGTCGCCGGCCACCACCGCTGTCCCGGCTCCCGCCGCCGGTGTCGAGCTGGAACAGGTAGGCGTTGCGGAGCCGGTCGAGGAGCGGCAGCCGGCCCGGGGCGTCGGCGGCGCTGAACGCGTCGTACAGCTCGCCGAGCAGGTGGGAGAGGGCGAGTTCGGCGGTGACCGGCGTGGGGGGCACAGCACGATCCTACGATCGACGAACCGACGAATTGGTAGATAGGATGGCCCTGTTCCTGGCGACGTCGGGACGGCGCCGACATGGCTGGTGTCCGTTCCAGTGCTCTGCCCCCCGGGTCTGGGCAGCCCTGCCGGTGAGTCAGCGGCACGGGCGAGCTGCACCCGACGCGCCAGGGCACGTGCGGCCCCACCCCGCGTCCCCCCGTCGCGGTGTGGGGCCGTTCGCGTTGGCGGGGTCAGCGGCGGGTGCCGTAGAGGGCGTGCAGGGTGTTCAGCCTGTGGTCGCCGTTCGGGCCGATCAGCCCGGCCGCGTCGGCGCCGGCGTCGGTCAGGCTCACCCACCGCAGGCCGTCCGGGTTGGGGGCGCCGAGCACGGCCTGGCCGTCGCCGATCAGACCGTCGATGACGGCGTTGAGGCCGGCGGGCGCCGGGTTGCCGTCGATCAGGTAGGTGCCGTCCGGCCGGGCCTGGACCGGCAACACGGCGATCTGGTCGCGCACATCCTCGCGGTCGATCATCTCGGTTCCCCCTGTCGCGCGATCTGTGGCTAGCTGGGCAGTTGCCTCAGAGTCTCGGCCAGCTTGTCGGCCGGCGTCATACATCCGGTAGAGCGTGGTCGTCTCGGCGGACGTGGCTGCGTTCGTCATGGCCATCACTATACCCATGGCTATGACTTACGTGGCGCGCCGGGTGAGTCTCGTAGCTTCCGGGCGCGAGCGAGGAGCGCGTCGAGTCGGGCCACATTCGTGCCCAGGATCGCGGCGGCCTGCCCTCGGCCGCCCCTGCCGAGGGCATCCACAAAGTCGGCAACTGCGATGGCCCTGTCGTCGGCGGCCCTGGTGCGGATGGCTTCGGCGCTCTCGATGCGCGCCTTGGCGTCTTGGGCTCGGCGTAGCGCGTCTTGGGCGGCGGGGGTGAGGTCTTCGGTGTCCACGGATCCCATTTTCCTCTACCCATGGGAGTAGACAAGAGGCTCTACCCATGGCTATAGTTAGGGCCACGCCGGAAGGGCCGGCGCCGAAGGGGGAAACCAAGATGATCGCCACCGCCGCCCGCATCGCCCGCCAGCTCCTCGCCGCCGCCGCAACCCGCGTCCTGACCGCCATTCAGCCGGCCCCCGTGGAGGCCATCCCCGCTCCCGCGAAGGAGTCGAAGGCCAAGCCGCTATTCACCCCGGGGGAGATGCCGACCGTCGCCGACATCGAGGCGCACGGCGACGTGCACCAGGCCGCCGCCGACGCGAAGCGAGCCGGGGGCCGGGGCATCTACCGGGCCGAGAAGCTGCTCTCCCGCCTCCCCGACGGCGTGTACGGCCGGGTGACGGTCGCCCGGGAGGAGTCGAACCGACTGGTCGCGGACCTCGACGCCATCGCGGCAATCCTCCGCGAGCACGGGCTCGGCGAGATCCCGATGCGCCGGTGCGCGCCCACGCTGCGCATCACCGTCGCGCACGCCGTCGCCGCCCCGGCGCTGGTCGCCGTCGCAGCCTGACCGGCCCTGCCCGGCCGGCTCGCCGCTGGCCGGGCCCCACGCTCCCAACTTCAGCAGATCGGACGGAAACGCCATGGCGACCATTCCCCGCAACCACACCCGCAAGATCGCGACGATCAAGGTCGTGGCTACCACCTGCCGGATCTTCAACCAGTACGACGACTTCGCCGGGCCGGCATGCAGCCCTGACGCGGCCTGGGAGGCCCTCCAGACGTACGACTTCGCCCGGCTTACGACCGAGCGCGAGGGCCGGTGGACCGTCCAGGTCCACTCGAACCTCTGGTACGAGCTGGCATCCGCGTAGCGGGTCCATGCCCGGCTGGCGGCCCGCCGGCCGGGCCCCCACACCCCCATCCCCACACCCGCTCGAAGGAGCCCGCCGTGACCACCCTCGCCGCCGCCCCGATCGCCCCCGTCGCCGAAACCCTCGTCGGCGGCCGTCCGGTCCGCGACTACGTCGATTTCCGGCAGCACCCCGCCCACTCCCACGGCCTCGACACCACCGTCGGCTACGTCCTGCGAGAGACCATCCGCGACCGCCAGTCGCTGGGCCCCGACTACATCGACGTGGCGGTGTTCGACGGCGACCACCGGTACGGGACGGCACTCGACCTCGCCCACGTCTACCGGGCCGCCGACGGTGGCTACGCGGTCGTCGACACCCTCTACGCCTGCGGCTGCCGGAGCTGATCCATCCCGCCGGCCGCCTCCCCACCCCGGAGGCGGCCACCACACCCCCGCCGCCCCGCACCGCCAACCGAGGAGAGACCGTGACCACCGACACCCCCACCACCGACGACCTGGGGCTGCTCGCCGAGATCGACCAGATCAACCGGAGCGGAGCGCCCCTGCTCCTCGCCACCGCCGAGGCCGACTGGCCGGACAAGGGCATGGCGACGATCGACCGGCTCAAGGCGACGGGTCACCTGCGGTTCGCGTTCCCGGTCGGCCAGCAGACCCGGATCGTCCTGACCCCCCGCGGACGGGAGGCCCTCGCCCAGGCGCGTCGCGCCGCCGAGCTGCGCGCCATCGAGGACCGGGCGCTAGCCATGGCCGCCGAGCTGGACCCGGCCGACATCAGCCCCCGCGCTCAGGGCCTACGTGACTACGCCCGCAGCATCTGGGACCACCGCGCGGATGCCGAGCGGCGCGCCGCCCGACGGGGCTGACCCGCCTGCCGGATGCCCTGCCCGGGGCGTCCGGCCCTTCTTCCCTCCGAAGGAGCCACCATGGCCGCCCTCGCCCCCTGCGGCGCCCGCGTCGTCTACGCCGGCAGCTACACCCCGGGCCACGGCCCGGCCGAGGTCCTCGCCGTCGGCGCCTGCTGGTGCCTGCGCTGCAACGGCAGCACCCGCTACCAGCTCGCCTTCCTCGACGCCGACGGGCGGCGGACGGGCCAGCACCTCAGCCACATCCGGGCGGCGTCGGTCACCCCGGCCGACCGCTGATCCACCTGCCAGCCGGTCCCCGTCGGGGCGGCCTGCGCTCCCCAATCCCATCCCCACCCGAAGGAGATCATCCTTATGGACCGCCAGACCGCCGCCGCCCTCCTCGTCGAGATCGAGGGCGAGTTCACACCGCTCCGCCGGATCGCCATGGCCGAGGTCGACACCACCGCCGGCATGCTGCGGGTGTCGGCCGTCCGGCTGGCCGTACACCCGGCGCTGCCGAACCCGCACCCCTACGAGGTCGTGGTGCTCGACGGCGACGGCGCGGACCTCGTCAGCGAGCCGTACGCGGACGAGTCGCTCGCGCTGGCCGCACACGCCCGGTGGGTCGACCGGCTGCGTGAGGTCGGCGCAGAGGAGGTGTTCGGCCCGCCGTGGACCCTCCACCGCGAGGAGGGGGACCGGCCGACCGTCCCCGTCGCCGTGCCCAAGGCGCTCGCCCGCGAAGCTCGGTTCACGGTGCCGGTCCAGCTCACCCCGGCCGCGTGGCGGGACGCGGTGCAGTGGACGGACGACGACGACACGGCGACGGGGACGGTCGGGCAGTCCGAGTCCGGCCGGCTTTGGGACGTGCTCCACATGGCGCGCCTCGCGGTGCCGCGCGGGCCGGGGCAGCCGACGATCTGCCGCACGTTCCCGGTCAGCCGGATCCCACGCGGCATCCGGTACCCGGGTGACGACGAGGTCGACAACGACGAGTGGTACGAGAACCTGCGGCTGGTGTTCCTCGTCGCGGTCGTCGCCGGTGTCGGCGGGCAGCGGCGGGTGACGATCAGCCTCGCGACCGAGTGACCAGCCCTGTCCGTTGCCCCCGTGTCCCGTTCTCGGGCCGGGGGCGTCGGCATGTCAGCGTTCGGCCGGGGCGTGCTCGACGGTGTACCAGCGGCGGCGGACGTTGACCGCCTGACCGGCTGTCCGCACCTCCGCCAGATGGTCGTAGAGGGTGCTGGAGCCCGGCCAGCGGCCGATCGTCATCAGGTCCGTCCGGGACATGCCCGTCGCGCCGGCTGCGCGTAGCAGCTCCAGCGCGTATACCGGCGATGGGGCGCCTTCCGGGATGGGGACTGCGGGAGGAAGGCCAGGGGCGGACGGATCGGTCGCGGCCACGAACGGGCCGACCACCTCCAAACCGTCTGGGATGGACCCGGGTTCGGGGGTTGGGGCATCCCCGACCGGCTCGTAGGCGGCGCGGAGCCGGGCGATCTGCCCGTCGGACGGCTTCCAGATGCGGCCAGGTCGGACGCTGGTCTGCCCGTCGAGGCGGACGACGGCCTTCCCTGGCAGGTCGAGGGATTCGAGGGGGAAGTGGCCGAGGTGCGGCATCGCGCGGTGGGCGTCCGCGGGGTTCTCCTGGCTGCCGAGGAGTACGCGGGTGCGGATGTTGGTCAGGAGGCGGGTGTTGCGGATGACGTCGCGGGTTACCTTCTTGACCATCAGGACCAAGGTGATGGCCTCGGAACGGGCAACGTCCGTGAGCTGGAGGACCAGGTCGAGGCACTCCGGGTCGTCGAGAAGCCGTTCTACCTCGTCCATGACGTACAGGATGTGCGGGTGCTCTGCCGTGGCGACATGGCCGTCGAGACCCGACGGCGCCCCGGCGACGGCACGGCGGTCCACCTCGTTCAGGGCGTCGTGGAGCTGCTCGCGTGCGGCCACGATGCCGGCGTCGTAGCCGGCGGCGTTGGTGACAGCGCGGCGGATGCATCGGCCCCAGCGGGCGACGAGACGGCCGCCCTTGAAATCGATCCCCCACACCGCGACGTCCTCGCGGCCGGCCGCCTGGGCGATAAGCGAGTTCGCGAACACGCCTTTCCCGCCGCCGGTGCCGGAGATGACGAGGATGTGCTGCCCGAGGTGCAGTTCGATCAGCGCGCCGTCTTCGTAGAGACCGACGGGCCACGGATCGGCGGCGAGGAGGTTCGGGTTCGGGTCGGGCATGGGGATGCCTGCGTCCCGTCCCTGCGTGTCCACGTGTACGGGGGCGAGCGGGTCGACGGCGACGACGTGGAGCACCGCACGGGAGGCGTCCGCGGGCACCTCTTCGACGCGCAGCGCGCCGCGGCGGAGATGCAGCCCGGGGACCGCCTCCAGGTCGTCGATGGTGCGGCGAACTTTGTCGACCGTGTCGCCGCAGAGGTCGACCGGATGCGACCACTGGCCGTCCACCTCGCCCGGGATGGTGCCGCGGAGTTCGGCGCGGAGGCCGAGGTCGGCGGCCGCCCACGCCCATGCCTGCTCGAACCGGCTGGCCGCGCGGGCGCGGCGTACCCGGTGGGACCGCCACCACATCGGCCAGCATCCCAGCGTGGCGACGGCGAGCACACCGGTAGCGGTCAGGGTGAGGCCAGCGACGACCACCCAGCAGGCCCACACCGCGGCGGCCGCCGCGAGCAGGACGCCGGCGCGGTGCGCGCGCAGGGTGCGCGAGTCCCGCGCGATCCGCACATCCGCCACGGCGAGCAGCAGCAGCACCGCGCACACGGCGAGCCAGGCAGGCAGCAGGCCGCGCAGGCCCCACGCCACGAGGGCGACGCCGACCGCGCACCAAGCCGGGGCGAGCGCGTGGCGGGTGCGGTAGGCCGCGCGGCGTGCGCGGCGCAGCGGGTTGCCTGCGCGGCGGGTGCGCGGTTCGCGCAGGGCTCGCGCGGAGGGTGCGCGACGCTCGCGCGGTTCCTGCGCGGTCTGGTCGCGCGTCGCGCGGGCAACGGTGCGCGAACGGTCAGGACGTGCGCGCGGCCGCGCGGCGCGTTCGCGCGCGGCCGCTCGACGCTGCGCGGCCTGCGCGCGGCGCATATCGCGGGCAGCGCGATGGTCGCGCGGGTCCGCGCGGCGTTGCGCGGCCAGCGCGCGACGTAGGTCGCGCTCCGCTGCGCGCTGGCCGCGCGGGCTGCTCATCGCCCCATTGCTTTCTGGAGGAGGTCGGCATCTGCGACGACCGCGGGTCCCAGCGCCGTGAGCTCGTCAGCGACAGTGAGGAACGTCCGCAACGGCGCCGGGTTGAGGCCCATGTCGTCGACCAGTCCGAGTATCCAGTCCATGTAGCCTGCGGCGACCGCATCCAGAGCGGCAGCCCATGCGCGGGCCTGCTCGGGGACGCCTGGCAGGCCGCCGTCCGGCATGCCCATCTCCGCTGCGGCAGCCTGTGCGGCGGCGGCGAGCTTGGCGAGTTGCATACTTCCTCCGAACTGTGTGGTGCGCGGTCCACGCGCGGCGGGATGGGATGTGCGCGGCGGGTACGCGGCGGGTGCGCGGCGGCGCGCGGGATGAGTGAGGTCGACGCGCGGTCCGCGCGGCGGCTGCGCGGCGGCTGCGCGAGCGGATGGCCAGAGCAGCGCGCGGGCGGTGTTCCCGGCGAGCCGGCGCGCACGCCAGCGTCGGCCCGCCGGGGTGGCCGCGCGCCACTCCCGCGCGGCGCCCGTGACTATCGCGCGGGAGTCGCGCAGCGCCGCGCGGCCGCCGCGCGGACGGGAACGCCCCGCGCGCGCAGGTGCGCGGCGGGGCGTCGGGCCGTCGAGCGAGTGGAGGAGAACCAGCGCGCCGATCAGGATTGCGGCGACGCGGATCATCCGGACTCCGTGGCCGGGCCGGGCCAGGCGGCCACCCAGCCGCGGATCGTCGACTCGGCCGCCCCGAGCTCCCGCGCGAGCGCGCGGGGAGACACCGGCCGCCCGGCGCGGAGCATCGCCTCGACGGTCGCGCGAGGAGTGTCGGCGGCGGCCGGCTCGCGGCGGGCGCGGCGGACGGCTAGGTCATCGACTGGCGCGGCCGACTCGTCGTCGGCGACGTCCAGCTCGTCGAGTGCCGGCGGGGCGGTGAACTCGACTGCGCGGCCCTGCGCGGGCATGTCCGGCGCGGCGCGCGAGGGCTCGCGCAGGTGCGCGAGGTCGACATCGAGGTGCGCGAGGTCGCCCGCGATGTGCGCGAACGGGTCCTCGACGTGCGCGGCGTCCGCGCGGTCGTCCTGCGCGATGCGCGCGGGTTCGTCGTCCAGGTGCGCGGCCGGTGCAGTCTCCTGCGCGGGCTCGCGCGGGTCGGTCGACTCGTCGCGCACCTCCTGCGCGACGTCGCGCATGGGTGCCGACTCCGGCGGCACGCCGTCGAGCGGCTCCTGCGAGGGTTCGCGCACCTGCGCGCCCGGCCGAGGGCCCTCGACCATCACCGGGGGTTCGCGGTGCAGCAGCATCGCGTCTGCCACCGCGTACACGGTCGTCACGTCCACGATGAGCGGGCCGAGTGGGGCCAGCGTCGGGGAGATGCCGACGGCTAGGGCGAGGGCGTGCAGGCCGGCGAACGACAGGGTGAACGCCATCCCGAAAACGGCGACGACGAGGCCCATGACCGCGTTGCGGGCCGGGCCGGGGGTCTGACGGCGCCAGACGCGCAGCAGGCCGTGCAGGGCGACCGCAGCCAAGGCGGGTGGGACCAGCGCGGCGACGCCTGCGGTGTCGTCGCTGACGGTCGGTCCGTGGGCGGTTAGGGCGTGGATGGCGTTTCCGGCCATGGACAGGGCGAGGGTGCCGGCGACGACCGCCCAAGGGTAGGCCTGGTCACGGGTGCGCGGGGATACGGCGGCCACGGCTCAGCCGACCCGGAGAGACGCGATGAACGCGAACGTCGGGTGCCCCATCGGGAGTATCAGCAGCGTCCCGAGCCACAGGGCGGAGATCCCCGCCTGGATGAGCGCGTCCTTGAACGAGCCGGCGTACCAGCGCAGCAGCGAGAGGCAGGTTCCGCTGACGATCAGGCCGATGATGGTGTAGCCGTCGTGGATATCCATCAGACGGCCGCCGGACGGATAACGGTCAGGCTCGGTGCGCCCAACCCGGTGCGCGTATGCGTGGGCACGGCAGAATGCTGCACGGCGCGGTCCTCCCGTTAGGACACGTGCAAGTCGTCGTCCGGCCCGGTGTTGGAGTCACCGTGTCGGGCGGCGCACCAGTCCGGTGCGCCGCCCGATGATAACGCGGCTACCAATTCGTAGATACCGCGATCCGGCCAATCCGTCAGGCGGGGGTCTGTGCCGCCTCGTACTGAGTGAGGATCTCCCGGGAGATCCGGCCCCGGTCGGACACCTCGAATCCGTTCGCCCGGGCCCACTCGCGGGCGTCCGCCGTGCCGCTGGTCGCCCTCGGCGCGGTCGCGCCACCCCTGCGACGTCGGGCCGGCGTCGCGCCCTGCCGGCGGCCGGCGGTGATGAACGGGGCCAGCACGCCGCGGAGTTCGTCGGCTTTCGGGCCGATCAGGTCGATCTCGTACAGAGCGCCGTCGAGGCTGAATCGGACCGTCTCGGCGGCCTCCTCGCCGGTGATGTCGCAGACCAGGCGGACGACGGTCTTCTGGGCCATGGGGGCTCGCTTTCGCCGAGGGCGGGATTGGTGTCGTCACCCTATCGCCGATCCGACCATTTCGTAGATCGGGATCCCCTCCCCCGCCGGGAGGGATGTGACGGTGGGTGATGTCCGGGGTTGTCCGGGCGGACGTCCGGATCGCCTGTGTGCACGCGCGTGCCTGCGCGTTGGGTGGGCGGATGTCCGGATGTCCGGCCACCGGATCCGGCTACGGAGAGTGGCAGACTTGATCTACGAGATGGTAGATTAGACGAAATAGCGTCACTGGCATCTTCGTTCGAGGGGGCTGCATGGACCGCCAGCCGACGGCCGAGGGAAAGCGGAATCCGGGCCCAACCACGGCGGGAGGATCTCTCGTTGTCGCGACGACTCGGGGCTACGAGATTCGGGTGGGCGCCGACCGTGGCATGTACCTGTGGCGGGACGGGAACGTCTGCGTGCCAGCAGCCGAGGTACGGCCGGGGGAGTGGCTGCGACTCCGCCTCGGCTCGCCGACGGGGCCGGCTGTCTACCCGGCCCTTCCGTCCGCTCCGGCGGTGGATGTCAGGACGGTGGTCTACCGGCTGCCGGTGCCGCCGCCTGAGCGGTCCCAGAACGGCCGAACGGCCCTCGCCCGGGGGTGGATTCCTGGGCGGGGGCCGTTCGGCGTTCTACGCTGCCGCTGTGCGTCTACTGCTCGACGGGGAGATCCCGCTGGATCTCGCCCGGTCCGCCCCAGAGCCCGTCGTGGCCGCCCGCGTCGTCGAGCTGATGACGTTGTGATCCTCGCCGGGCGCGGACGCCCGGCGCTGCATGTCGGTGGGTGGCGGCGGCGGGCACCACCCCGACGCCGCCACCCAGGCGGGGCGCGGTCCCTAGAACGCAGACCCCGCCGGCACCGGACGGCAGCAGGAAGAGAAGCCGCCGCCCGGCTGGACTATTCGGGTTCGCTCTCCCGGACGATGGCCCGCGCGACACGCTCGTCGCGGTCGCCAGCGAACAGGTCGTACACCGTCACCGGTGGGCCGAATGACGCGGTCGCGAGGTTGTCCGGGGTGATCTGCGCCCACGGCTGTTCGGCCCGCAGCCAGACCATCCCGGCGTCGAACGTCTCGCCGGGATCCAGCTCGCGCCAGGAGTCTTCCCAAGCCTCGCGGGTCTGCTGCTGTTCGGCGGTGAGCGCGTCCCACCGTCGGGGGACGCCATCCGGCCAAGCGGGGGCGTCGGGATGCTGGAACGGGCCGGGAAACTGGTCGGTGACCGAGTAGGACAGGACGACCGGGCCGGTGTCCGTCGCACGGAGCAGCACTTGGACGTTCTCCCAGCCCATGCCCGGCCTGTACAGGCCCGCCTGGCGGCCGGAGTCGATAACGTCGGCGAGCCATGCCCGGTGGGGGCCATCGACCCAGCAGTGCAGCTCACACCAGCCGTGGAGTTTCGCGGCGAGGCGGATCGGGTCGGAGCCGGCAACGAGGGCCGTGTTCAGGTTGACGCTCGACAGCCGCAGGGAGTGACCGGCGACGACGATCCGCGGCGGTTCGACGCGCAGCGAGGTGTCGAAGGAGCGGACGAACTCGCGGATCATCCCGCCCGACCTCGCGAAGTGCCCGTGGTCGCCGGCGCGGCTCCGCTCGCGGGCGTGGCGGTCCGCTTCGACGGCGGCCCGGAACTGGCGGTGGAGGAAGTTCGCGCCGTACCGGCCCTCGGGAACCTCGGGGATCATTTGCATGATCGGGCCGAGGCGTTCCAAGACCTCGAATCCGGTCAGATCCCACGCGGCCGTCGCCAGTCCGGCGGCGAGGTGGTGACACCAGCCGCGTTCGGCGCCGCTCAGCTCGGCCCCACCGTCACGGGTATGCCAGTAGACACGGCTCACGATCAGGTCCCCTCGGGGGATGCGACGGTAGTGGAATCGGTGTCGCCGCCGAGCGCGCGCAGGGTCGCGCACGGCGACACGACCGGCCCCGGTCCCCAACATGCCGGGCACAGCGTGTTGACGCCGCGAGGCTCGTGCAGCTCTCGCGCCCGGTGGACGGCGTCCCGCCAGTGCCCCCGGTCGCGGGTGGCCAGCGCGAGGGCGTCGCGGGTGCCGACCAACTCGTCCGCCAGCTCGTCGGCGCGCTCCTCGACCGCCCTGACACGGTCGGCGAGAGCGAGGGCCCGGTCCCGCATCTCATGCCAGTCCAGCCCCCACCGGGCCCACAGCACCGATCGGTGGCGGTCGAGGTGGTCCGGCGCCAGCACGCAGATGTCGTGACGCCAGCCGGTAGAGGCTGCGTCGGGGCCCTCGGCCACAGGGCAGATCTGGGCGCACAGGCCGGCGGTGCGGACCTCGCGGGCGAGCGCGCGGGAATCGTCGTCCGGGCCGAGTGTGCGGTGCACCTGGCGGCCAGCGGCGATCAGACGGGCCCGTAGCTCCTCCGACAGGGCCGGGTCAGCCATGGGACACGGGCACCGGCAACTGGGTGACGACCGCGCCGAAGGCGGCCACGTCGGCCGTGGACCACCACCCTTGGCCTGACGTTTCTACCGGATGGCCTGCGGCGTTCTGCACCACCATCCATGGGCGGGAGTCGGGACCGCCCTGTGTCGGTGAGTGGCACCAGGTCGCCCGGCCATCCGGGGTCTCAGCGATTGCGTACCGGGGTGCATCCTCGAGCGACGGCGCCGCGACGGGCCGCAGGCAGCGGCCCTCCAGCTCCTTGCGAAGGTCGCGTGCGCAGGCCCGCCGGGCCGCGCGGGCGGCGCTCGCGGCCGGGCCGGCGGTGTCGGGCATGTCCGCGGCGGCCTGCTCCCAGCGGGTGGCGAGCTCGGCGAGACGGACCGCCAGCGGGGAGGGTGCGGCGGACGCCGGAGCCGGGACCGTGCATCCGCAGTCGGCGCCCCACCGGCCGTGAAGGTCGCAGCAGCGGCCATCCGGGTCCGGGTCTGCGGTCTCGATCGTCCGGCCGCCGTGGACGGCGCGGACGCCGTAGAGACGGGCGCCGTTCACCCGGATGCCGCGGGAGGAGATCTCCCAGGCGTGCGGGTAGGGGATCGGCTGGCCGTCGAGAGTCGGCGGGTCGGCGCTGAGGTTTAGGGTGCGCATGTTCATCCGGAGCACCGGGGGTCGTTCGGGACGACAGCCACGGCGGCCCGGTTGTCGTCGCCCTTGAACGCCACGTACACCCGGTTCGGGCCGTCGCACTTCGAGGCGACCGACGAGAAGCCGTCCGGGAACGTCATCGTGTCCGCGGGCCGGTTGTTCGACGCGCCGCGCGGGGCGTCCCGGAACGGCTCGGTCGCCTTGTCCATGCAGCCGGTCACGGTCAGCGCCAGCGTGCCGCCGAGGGCGACGCCGAAGACGAGGTAGGCGGAGGGGCTGTGTCCCACAAGCCGGTCCTTTCGATCAGCGGATGATCAGGTCGGTGACGAGGTCGAGCAGGTCGTCGGCGATGTCGGCCAGAGCCCGGCCGGCACTTCGGGCGACGTGACCCGCGCGGCCGGGCGGTACGGCGGATGCGAGCGCGCACGGGCGGTCCTTTCAGTGGGAGCCCAGTCCAGGGGAGCCCAGTCCAGTTCGAGGTCACCGGCTACGAAGCCACCGGGAAGGCGTCATGGCTTCCGAGTTGGAGGCCCTTTTGGTTTCCGGATATCAGGCCTCCGGAAAAGCGTAACCACGTGTCGATCTTCTCCTCGTCCACAGCCCAGCCGAAGTTGCCGGATATGAGGCCTCCGGAAAGGCGTGATCACCTGCACGACGAGTGGCGCGCCAGGATGCGCGACGTTGCCAGATACGAAGCCCCTGGAAAGGCATAACCGCGCACCAGTGCCGGCGTGTGCTGGCACCCCCTCCGGATAGCTGCCAGGTATGAGGCCCCTGGAAAGGCGTAACCACTGGATCGGCATCTGCGGGAAGAGGCGCAGGTACGATGTTGCCAGGTATGAAGCCCCTGGAAAGGCGTAACTGCCGCCGAGGCGGCCGACTACCGCCATCCACCGGCCTCGTTGCCAGATACGAAGCCTCTGGAAAGGCGTAACCACCCTGCCCGAGAAGGGTCGTTGCCGATGAAGTTGTCAACGAACAGCCGACCCAACGGCCGGAAATTCGGTTCTGTACAGGTTTGCGGTTAGGAAGGTCCCGGCGTGTCGCCGGACGCTTCGGGTTCCGAGCTGTCCCCACCGATGGGGATGCCGTCGCGGGCCGCTGCGGCCCGGACCGCTGCGGTCAGTTCGCCGACCGCCGCTGCCTTCCCGTACCAGGCGCGCCTGGCCGCCTCGTCATCGTCGGCCGGCGGGTCGGTGGGAGCCTCGACGATGCCGATCCGTCCGTAGCTGGAGACGAGGATCGCGGCGACGTTGCGGTACAGGTCCCGGCGGCGTTGAGCGACGCGTTTTCCCTGGTGGCCCTGCCATTCCCACAGGTGCCGGTCCTGTACCCGCCACTTTTCCAGCATCAGGCGGATACCCGCCGGCACATCGGTCGAGGTGCGGGCTTTCAGGGAGAGGGCCGCGAAGCGGGCGGGGGACCGCCAGCGGGTGATGTCGGCTTTCGTCACGTCGAGGACCTGGGCGATGTCCTCGTCCCACCAGGGGTCGGCGAGGAGGTCGCGGCGGAGCCGTTCCATTTCCTGCGCGCGGATCGCGCCGAGGTCATCAACCCGGGTCTGACCGAAGGTGGTCCCGCCGGTGAACCAGACGGCGGGGATGCGTACCTGCCCGCCGTCCTCCCCGGCGGTGACCATCTCCTTCAGATGGGCGGGTACGGCGATGGGATGGTCGGGCTGGCCGGTCCACTCGGCGACCAGCGCCGACCCGTCGGCGTCCACCCGCAACCCGGCGGTGAGCTCGGCGACGCCTTGGCGGCCGGTCTGGGCGGGTGAGGGGAGGCGGATCGTGATGCAGACCGCCAGCCGGTGGGTGCCTGCGGTCCGCTGGCGGACCAGCACCACCGCTTTGATTTCGGCGTCGGCGGGCAGGTCGCGGTGCCAGACCACCGGTACGTGCTGCCAGATCGGCTCACGGTCGGCGCTGCCGACTCGCAGGGACACCAGGCGCATCCGGTCGGTGCGCTGACCTGGCCGGGCGTTCCCCGGCGCCGGGACGGGGCTGATGCGTAGGTGGTTCCGCCACTTCGACAGGCCACCTTCGATCGCCTCGGGGGTGGGCGGCGGGTCGGCGGCTTCCCGCTGGAGCTGCACGGCGAGCCGGCCGGTGCCGTCCCAGCGGGCGAACCGCAGCTGCGCTGGCCGTCCCGCGGTCCGGTCCGCGACGATCTTACGGGCGGCGGTGTCCATGTCCCGGAGCACGACGTTGAACGTCGGCCAGTACAGGTCACCCTGCTGGACATACTCGGCGTACAGCGCCTTCTTCGCCGCGACATGCTCGCCGAGGACCCGGGAGAACTCCGGGCCGAGCATCTCGAGGGCGGCGCCGCGGGCAGCCTTGTGGTCAGCCTTCAGGTCCCGGCGGCGGGCCCTCGCGTCTTTCGCGGCGGCGGCCAGCGGCGGGGGGATCTTCTGGCGGCGGCGTTTCGCCTGCCGTATCTCCTCGGCGAGTTTCTCGAGGGTCCGCTCGGTGTCCTCCAGGTAGGCGGCTGCTTCGGCGACTTCCGGGCGGGTGAGCCACAGCGTCGCCTTCGCGTCCTCGTGGGCGCGCCACAGCTCGACCAGCCGGTTTCTCAGCTCGTGGGCGAGGCGGAGATGGCCGGTCGCGTGTTCGGTCAGGTCGACGCGGGCGCCGTCCCACCGTGCGGGAGCGGCGTACTTGTAGACGAGGGTCCTCCCCTCGAATGTTGATCGTTTCACCGTGGCCTCTTTCGGGTCGGGTCTGTACCGCCGCCGCCCGACCCGGGGGAACGAGGTCGGGAGACGGTGGAACAGAACCGGGGGTGGCCGTCCGGCCCGGGGAGACAGGGCCAGGCCGGACGGCCGGTCTCAGGTGGACGGCACCGAGTCGCGCAGCGCCTGCACGCGGGGGAGGCGGTGGCCGTAGATGTCCGGATAGGCGGCGGCCTTCTCGACGTAGTGACCGAGCACCCGCCGGGCCGTCGCCGCTTCGTCGGCGGTCAGCGGACCCCAGGGGATCGAGTAGTCGCCGTCGTCGTAGATCGCGGTGTTCGCGACGACGGAACCGACGTTGACGATGCTCGCGTTGGCCCGACGGTCGTAGAACGCCGCCTTGTAGAAGATCGACACCCGGGGGATGCCGCGGGCGTCGAGGATGTCCGAGCCGCGCGGATCCTGGTGGGAGCGGCGGGTCCAGCCCTCCGGCAGGGTGGCGTGGCGGAACAGGGGGTCACCCTCGACCGGGGCGCCGAGGGTGAACCCGAGCGCGGTCCACGCGGTCTCGTCGGCCGGGGAGAGGTCGGTGGGCAGGAGGTCGGAGGCGGCGAGCTGCCGGCCGCCGTCGGCCTCCATGTTCTCGATGTAGCCGGAGGGGCCCTCGGCCTCAGCGCCGAGCAGGTGAAGCAGCGGATCGCGCTTGGTGGTGTCCTCGATCATGATCGTCCTGTTCTTGGTGGGGGATGCCTGCCCGCAGGCCCGTGACGGGGGATGAGGGGCCGGGCCGGCAGGCGGGGGAGGACCGCCAGCCCCAGGAGGAGGGAGGGGGCTGGCGGTCCGAGGTCAGATGTGGCTGTCGGCGTGGCCCGCGAGGAACGCGGTAGCGCCCTGCTCGGCCTTGGCCATCGCCTCACCGGGTTCGGTATAGGGCGACCTGTCGAGGTGAACGACGCTGTCGCCGGGGCGGACGTCGAGCGGCCGGGCGTCGATGACATGCCAGTGCCATTCGCCGCCGTCCTCCGTGTCCCAGTAGGCGACGGCAGCAGCGACGCAGGAGTGGAAGCCGAAGCGGCATGGCGCGGCGCCACCGCAGTAGTAGCGCTGTGCGGTCAGCGGAATGTTCAGCGAGCCGTAGCTCAGCGTCCAGTCTTTGAGCTTCTGGACAGCGCCCTGGAGCCGTCGGGACTGTAGGTCCTGACGCGACCCGGAAGGGAAATTGAGGGGGTTCACCGCGCCTCCGGTGTGGTGTCGGGCTGGGGGAGCTTGGCAGCTTCCGGGTCGGGGTCGACGCCCTGCCCACCGCAGCGGCGGCACGGCGCGCCGGCGCCGAGACAGAGCACGCAGACCCCTGTCATCGGCGCGGCCGTCCGGGGCAGGGCTGGTTGGTGGCGTGGGAGCTGGAGCTGTTCGCCGTGCCGCCGGGAGGAACCCAGACGGTGCCCCGACAGTCCGGGCAGTTGTCGATCGTCGCCCCGTCGAGGTCGCTCACGGGGTCGGCTCCGCTTGGGCCTCGAGCGCGGCGCGGATCTCGGACGCCTTGTAGCGGCGGTGTCCACCCAGGGTCCTTCGGACGGTCAGCAGGCCGGCATCAACCCAGGTGCCGACCGTCTTCGTGTCGACGCCGAAGATCCGGGCGACCTCGCCGGGCTTCAGGAGCCGCTCACCGTCCGGCTCGGATGTCGTCATGATCATGTCCTTCGGAGTGGGATGCCGGCGAACGCCTCCGCCGGCTGCACGAGCGGGGACGGGGAGGCCGGTACCGGGCCGAAGCGGCGGGAGCAGATCAACCGGGCGGGCAGCCAGCCGAACGACCACGGCGTGTCCGAGCCGAGGCGGGTGCAGTCCGGGGCGACCAGGTGGATGTGGAGGATCGCGGCGGCCAGCCACGGCCCGTACGGCACGCCCTCGGTCTGCGCGGTCTCGTGCAGCCAGCGGTGCGCCAGCCCCGGCGTGTCCGGGCCGTGCAGGGTGAGGACGGTCTGATGGTTGGTGTGCAGCCACAGCTGGTCGGCCGTGATCATTGCGTCGAGGGGGATGCCGTGGCGGGCGGCGTCGGCGACGATCTGCGCGAGATCCCCTGCGAGCATCGGCCACACCGCAGCCCAGTCGGGATGGTCGACGGCGTAGCCGAGGGTCTGGACCTGCGGGCCGCCGTTCACGGCTGGGCCAGAGCGATACCGAGGTGGACGCCGACGGCCAGCGCCAGCAGGGCGCCGAGGGTGAATAGCAGCACCCAGGCGGCGGCGACCCATCGGCGCGGCCGGGGGGCGTACAGGGGGCCGGGGGGTTCCAGGGCGGGCCAGCCGGCGCCGGGGATCGGCATCCCGTCCGGGCCGATCACCGCGTCACCTCGGCGGGGATGAGGGCGCGCAGCGGGGTCAGGACCGTGTCCAGCTCGGCCGTGTCGAGCGGCGGAATGACGGTCACGAGGCGGACCAAGTGGCCGCGCCAGCGGGTCTCCGTCTCCACGTGGACCTTCGGCGGGTCACCCGACGGCACGCCGACGGACAAGCTGCCGAGGTCGAGGCTGAGCCCGGCGGCGATCTGCGCGAGCGCGCGAACACGACCGGCGGCGTCCACCTTTCCCATCACCAGGATGTGGGCGGCCGCGTAGATGCCGCTACCGCCGGCGGTCATGACATCCAGCGTGACCGTCGGGTCGAGGTCATCGACGACCTCGGCGAGGGCGCGCAGGACGTCACCGCGGGTCGCGGTGGGGCGGGTCGGGGCGGTCACCGCTGGTCCCCGTCCTGCTCGTCGTCCTCGTCCGCGTCGTCGGCGCACAGCTCGCAGCCGTCGGCGGGCTGGTCGTCGTCGCGGTGGTCGTGGCAGAACGCCTTGACGCTGTGGTCCGCGCGAGCCTGGGCGCGCTCGTCCTCGGGGAACTGGGCGACGATGTTCTCAACCTCCTGGGCGGCCTGCTCTTTGGTCCACAGGCCGTCCTCGACGAACCCGCCTTCGGCTTCGGACCACACCCCGTACTCGGTCACTGCTGCTGCCCCCCGTCGGTGTCGGCGGGCGCGGGCGTCTGGCGGGCCAGGGACAGGTCGCCCGAGGTGAACTCGCACGGGCAGGAGCCGCAGCCGCGGCGGCCGTGGATCAGCCCCATGTGGCCGCAGTCGCCGCAGCGGACAACCCCGTTCTCGTCGGTGCGCACCGTGGGGACCGGGATGGTCCGGGTGCAGGTGCAGGAGTGCTTACCGCGGCGGGCGAGCGTCGAGCGCAGGCAGGTGCCGCATCGGATGTCCGCGTCGTCCAGCGGGTCGCGCTGCTCGGCGGCTCGGTCTGCGGCGAACTCCGCCGCCGTGAGACCGAACTCCCGGTCGGTGACCGGGCAGGCCGCCAGTTCGACACCGACGGTGCAGCCGACGACCATGCAGCCATCCGGGCCGTGAGCGACCGCGCTGTGGGTGCACATCCGGCAGACGCCGTCCTCGGGTGCGGCCGGTTCGGGCTGGACGTCCAGCGCGCTGATCCGCTCCTCGTAGGCGGCGGCGCGGGCGTTCGTCCAGCGCAGCTCGGCCACGACGCGGTTGATGTCACCGGCCTGATAGGCGGCGGTCAGCGCGCCGATTCCGGAGGTCAAGAGTTCGGCGGCGAGGCGGGTCACCGCCTCCGGCCTGTCCAAGGAGGCGAACAGCGCGCGGGCGCGGGCCTGTTCGCCCGGGGTGGGCTCGATCGGGTTGGTCATAGACTGCTCCCTGCAAGTTCGCGGCCGTCCTGCCCGTGATCTCTGACAGGGGATCGGGTGGGGCGGCCGTTTGCGTTGGCGTCTACGACCCTACCAGATTTCGTTGAAACTACCAATTCGTAGGAACTATCGAGTTGGGGTGGCCGACTCCGCCGGCTTCCGGCACCGCGGACACGGCACCACCGCATCCGGACCCAGCAGGTTCCCCCGCGGCGACGTGGCGCCAGGCGGAGCGGGAACCCACCCGTACTCGCAGGCCGGCGCCTCGGGGAACTCCGGGTCGAACCCGAGGTGCGTGCACTCGCAACCGGGCCGACCGCAGTGGCCGCCCTTCTCGGCGAGGACCCGCCAGGGCTCGCGTGGCGACGCAACGAGAGCGAGAGTCATGGTCGCCTCCCTGCCGAAACCGTAGATCGTAGGTTCGACGATACGGTGAGGCGACCAATATGGCTATCCCGTTACTCGGCCAACATGCGGCCGGGCGAGCAAATCAGCCGGCGGCCTCCAGGGCGCGCGCCTCCTCGCGGACTTTCGCCCGGTCTTTTGCGTGCTCAACGCAGGTCGGGCAGCGGCGCACCGCGTCGCCTGCGGGAAGGAGGCGTTCGACGATCGCGCTGCCGCCGATTCCCGGGATACCGCCGGTTTTGCCCTCGGCCGGCGGCGTGGTCCATCCCCGGTCGCACGGCTCGGCGCTGTCCGGGTTGTGTGCGCAGGGGCAGCCGGGGATTCCGCAGGAGCTGTCATCCCAGCGGGAACGGGGCGTGTCGGGCGGGCGGCGGCGGAGACGGAGCACTGGAGCGCCGGGTTCCGCGTTCACCAGCCGGCCCATTCGGCGAGAGCGTTCGCCGCGTGGGCGCTCTGCCGTTCGGACTGCTGCAATGCGCGCACCACGTCGCCGAGACGCACACCGGCTTCGCGGGCGACGGTGAGCGTCGTGAATCCCCGGCCACGCCTGCGGTCCATGGCGCCCTCGACCATTTCGGCGAGGTTGTGCAGGACCAGCCGGACGTACGGCGGGATCCACTCGCGGTCGGCGTCGAATCGGGCGGCGGCCGCGCGGGCGACCTCGGCAAGCGCCTGGCGGTCCCGGCCGGTCGGTGGGGTCGGGCCGCAGCCGGACACGGTGATGCCGTCGCCGACGTCGAAGGACCAGCGGTCGGTCATGACGCGCTCCGAGCGGCGGCGTGCTCGCGGGCGGCGTCGAGATCCCAGCCATGATCATCCAGCCAGTCGCCGAGCAGGGCGGCGGCGAACCGGTTCCGGGGGTTCTGCTGGCCGGTGAGCGCCGCGACGACGGGCAGACCTAGGGCTTCGCGGGCGCCCTCGATGCGCTGCCGGCGGTCCGTCTGCCGCGCCGTCTGCGCCTGGCGGTCCTGCCGGTCCCGCTCGAGGCGCACGGCGGCCTCGGCTTCGCAGCCCGCGCACCGACCGCCCGGCTCGATCTGAACCTTGTGCGTGATGCAGGTCGCCGGAGTCGGCGCGGTCCTGGCGAGGGCGTCAGCGGCCCGCCGCCAGCGGTTGCATCCCTGGCACGAGCAGCGGGCCGGACCCGGTGGGAGCGCCTTCGGTCCGAGGCGCCAGCCGAGCAGGATCGCTGCCGGGCGGCGCCGCTCGCCTTCCCGGGGGAAGTCCGCGACGAGGTGCTCAGCCAAGGCAGGGGCTGGCCAGCCGTGCGCCAGCGCGGCAGCGACAGCCGGCCGGACGGCGTGCAGCGTGCTGGGTGGCAGGCCGAGCGCCTCGGCGACCGGCTCGATGACCGCGTCGACGTCCTCGTCCGTCCCGGGCGCCTGCTCGTCGAATGGATCTTCTCCACCACCACCGTCTGGGTGCTCGGCCACGGCGGCGGGCGCGGGCTCACGCGGGTGGTGGTGGTTGGTCAGTTCTTGGTCAAGTACTTGGTCTTCCTTATAGGGCGTGTCGCTATCTTCCGGTTGAGGCGTCGTGATCTTCCTGTTGAGACGCTGCGATCTTCCGGTTGAGGGCTTCCGATCTTCCGGTTGAGCTGCCCTCTCAACCGGCGGCCCGGTGCCGGTTGAGGCCGTCGGGACCGTCGCCGCGTAGGTGCTCGCCGACGTCGACCCGTCCCCCCGCCGATGGCCCCGCGCGGTCCGCTCCAGATAGCCGGCGTCACGCGCCCAGCCGAGGTGCTCGCGAACGGCACGGTCGGAGACGCCCACGTCCCCAGCGAGGGTCTCCTCGCTGACGTGGCCGTTCGAGCCGTCCGAGTTCATGTAGGAGCCGAGCGCGAGCAGCGTGGCGAGACGGATCTTCGTCACGTCCGGACAGCCGCGGAGCCGGATCATCCACACTCGCGTCGATACGCGAGATGGCGCGCTCACCGGCAGCACTGCTTTCCATAGCGGTGCAGGTCGGCCTCGATGAGCTGCTCAAGAAGGTAGCGAGCCGCGATGTTGTAGGCGATGGGGTGGCGCACGATGCTTGGCGCAGCCGTCTTCGCGTCGGGACCGGCGAGCGTGCGGAGACGGTGTTTCATCCCCAGTCGATGGCCTCCGGGGTCGCTGTATCCGAACCACAGCGCCGTGCCGCAGGGCAGATCCGTGTAGTCCTCATCGTTCCAATGCGCCTCGTTGAAGCTGATCTCTACGGAGAGGGCTTCGACTTCGGGCTCATGTTCGACGATCACCCACCAGTCGAGCCCGTCGGGGTGCGGTGAGTGAACGACGTTGTAGAGGGGGTGTTCGCGAGTGATGGCTTGGCGTTCGGCCGCCTCGGCCCACGAACGCTCGTGGAAGTGATCAAGATCGATGTGTGCGACCTCGGTCCACCACGGCTTGTCGGCGGCGTGCTGACCGAAGCGTACGAGCGGCTGGTTGCTGATGCCGACGTATAGAAGGACCCGGTGGGAGTCGTACAGGCGATAGAGCGTCGTCGTCTCGGGGCGGCTCACCGGGCGCCGCCACGCGCGGTGACGGGGGTAACCGGGGCGTGCGTGGTCGCACGCGGGCATGCCAGAATCACGGGCGTACCGCTTTCTGTTGCTAGTCCCAACAGGGGTGGTGCGGCACCGCGCGAACCCGTTGCCAGCGGGTGCGGTGCATCGCCGTGAGGCGGGTGAACGGCCAGGCGGTGCCATCCGCCTGGCCGGGATCCTCCCGGCAAACCCGACCATACACTCCGGCCTGCCCGCAGCATGCGGGGCACGTCTGTTCGACTGGCCGTGTCGGCTCCGGTCAACCCCACACGCGACGACCGCGATATGGCCGTCACACTCCCGGGCATTCTTGCCCGGCGTCAGTCGCATTCGCGATACACTCGATTCTGATAGCGGGCATGCCCCGACGGGGGATATCCCGAATCTCTGGTAAACCGATCCGAGCTGCGAACTCGGTGACTGTGGACGGCCCGGCTGGGGTGGTAGCCGCCGGGCCGTTTCGCATGCCCTACCGTCGGCGCCTCCCCGTCTCCCGGAACCCCGTACAGGCCGGATAGGACAGCCGGACGTCCGTCGCTGGCCCTCGGGTCGCGTTCAGCTCGCATTTCCAGTAGCCGCGCGACGCCTGCCCATGCCGGAATCGGTTCCGGCAGTCCCGGCAGGTCCGCTGCTCTTCAGCAGGGAGAAGCCGAAGACGGGTCACCGGGTGCACGCCGCGGGCGAGCATTTCCCTTTTTCGGAGGGTGAGCCGCTGTCCGGCGGACAGCGGTTTCGGTTCGGGACCGATCGGCTGCGGGTGGATGGGCACCAGGGCGCCGCACGGCTCGTCCTCGAACAGGCCGAGCTGCTCGTCTTCCCCGGTCACGACGCGCCGCCGTCGAACAGGTCGCCCTGACCGGCCGCCACGGCCGACTCCGGCGGGGCGGCCAAGAGGCGAGCGAGCGTCCGAGCCTCGGCCTCGTCCACGTCGAGGCGGGCCGGGACGAGGTTCTGGCCTGGCACGCGCTGCTGGAACCGCAGATCGTCCGCCCACTGCGCGACGGCCCGCCGGCAGATCTCCGACACCGTTGCCGCAGGAAGGGCGACGGGCAGGCCCTGCGCCGGCGCGACCGCCCACGCGAGTGCGAACACCTCCCCATAGGGGATCTTCGATACGGGTTCGGGGAGGCGGGGGACGCGGCGCACGAACGCGGCCAGCGGCTCGGCCCGCTCATGCCGCCAGCGGCGGGCCTCCTCCCCATGCCGTTCGGCGCGCACCTCCCACGCCTGCCGCTCCCGCGCGGCCCCGGCGACCTTCTGCTCGGCGCTGACATGCAGGTGCCGGCAGCCATCCGGGACGCTGGCGGCGATCTCCTGCCAGCTTCGCGCGGAATGCTCGGCGGAGCGGCGCCGACGGCGTTCGTCGGCCGCCTGTTCCTCCGCGGCGTGGAGCGCCTCCTCCAAGTCCCGGATACGGGCCGCGGCCGCGTCACGTTCCGACCAGCCGGCCCGCATCTCCGCATCGGCGACCAGCTCGGGCGCGGCTGTGCGCCACCAATCCGGCACCAGGTCGACGGCGACACCGCGGCGGAGCAGCTCGCCGAGGACCCGGTTGAGGTGGCCGTGTGCCTCGCGGATCTTCCGGTCGGCGTCGGCCTGCGCCGCCGCGACCTGGTCGGCGTTCACACGGCCACGCTCCCGGCGTCAGCCAGGCCGAGCATGGCCAGGACCAGCGCGACCTCCGCCGGATCGGTGACGTGCATACGGACCCGGGCGGCTGCCCGTGCCGCAACCTCGGCGTCTACGGGCGCGATGTCCGCCTGCGGGGTGACCGGCGGCGGGACAGGTTTCTTCGGCGCAGGCCGGGCGCGTTCCCGTGCCCGCTCGCCCGCCGCACGGACCCGCTCCCGCTCGCATGCCGCCGTGGAATGCCACCAGCCACGGCCCGGGATCCGCCCCTTCGACCAGGGGACCGGTGTCTGGCAGGCCCCGCATGGCTGCGGCGGATGGGCCGCGGGCAGACCGGCGCGCACCCGCTCACGGCCCACCTGGCGCCGTTTGTGTTCCCGGCGGCACGGCGCCGCCGAGCACAGCATGTCCACGAACGCCGCACTGCCCACAACCGCGCTGTACCGTCGGCCGCACCGCTCGCAGGTTCGCGGCTCACGTTCACGCCGGGGTACGCCCTGGGCGCGCCGCTGCCGCTCCCCTTTGATCCGCGCCCGCTCCCGCCGGCATGCCGGATCAGCGGAGTACCAGGGCTGCCCCTCGCGCCGGCCGGCGCGGTAGGGCACGAGCTGGCCGCAGCCACAGGCACACGGCTGGGGTGGCGGGTCGACGAGGGTCCCGCAGCCGCACGGGCAGGGCCGCCGCCCGGTCACGCTGCCGCCCGCCGCCCGCGCCACGCCTGCTGCCGCTGCTGGGCGCCCCGCCGCCGGCAGGCCGCGTCCGGGCACCACCAGTCCTGGCCCTGCTGACGGCCAGGACCGGCCTGCACCGTCCGGTTGCATCCACCGGCGCACGGCTGGGCGTCGAGACGCCGGCCGGGGCAGCGGCGCCCCCGATGCTGGTGTGCTCTCAGCGTCCCGTCCGCGCGGACAGCGGTCCGCCGCCGGCACCAGGGGCACGGCTCACGGCGGGCGATCACGGCAGCCGTCCCAGCACGCGGGCCCGCTCCCGGTAGCGGACAACTGTCCGTGGGGCCACGTCGAGGTGCACGGCGATCTCCGCCGCGGACAGACGCCCGCGGGTCAGCTCCACCACCAGGCCGAGACGGCGGAAGTAGAGGCCCGCCTCGATGCCGGTCACGCCGATGTCCGGGCGGGACGGATCCGCTCGCCGAGCAGGAACCGGACGAGCCGGTCGGCGACGATCGCCGCGCAGTTCGGCGCCACGGCGTTGCCGTATCCCCGGGTGAGGTCACCGCGGGTGCCGATGCCGATGTAGCCGGGCGGGAACGCCATCGCCCGTTTGATCTCCCGATCGGGGTCGAGCATCCGGTAGGTGCACGCGTCTACCCGGGGGCTGTCGGAGGAGACCAGCGCGAACCGGTCCCGGGTCGACTGGGTGGGCAGCGGGACGAGGGTGGGGCTGCAGCCGCCGTTGCCGTAGTAGGAGGTGATCATGTGGCGTTGTCCGGTGGCCACGAGCGCGTGATGCTCACCCTGGGCGGAGAAGGTGCCCAGCGGCGCCCACGGCGAGTGCGCCCGGCCTTTCTCCCCGCCGCCGCGGAGACGGACGAGGAACGGCGTCACCCCGGACCGGGAGGTGGCGAGCGCCTCCCACTCGGTGGCGGTACGGGTCCGAAACGGCCGCACCGGCGACGCCGGATCGTTGTTCCAGCTCCCGCCGGTCGCGATCAGCGTCGGATCGGTTCCGAAGCGGGCGAGCCCGGCCGCGACCCGCTCCCGAGTGGCCTTGACCAGAGGTTTCAGGCCGAGGGCGGCGCGTTCGCCGATGAGCGGGCCGGTGTCCGACCAGTCGATGACGTCGGCCGCGGGCTGTACCAGCGGTTCGGCGACCGCCCGGCAGGTTGGGCAGCGATACCAGTACTGCCCGGACCGGCCGTACTTCCCAACCGGGGTGGTCCGCCAGACCCGTTTCCACACCTGCGCGGCGTCGACCAGCGTTTCGCAGCCGGGGCACCAGGAGGTGGCACGGATGTCGAGGTCGGGGCTGCCAGGTAGGGTGCGCAGCCAGTAGACGATGAAGATGCGGTCGCGGAGCTGGGGTGCGCGGGCGATGTTGAGGCTGTCGTCGGCGGCGAACGCCGCGTTGAGGGAGACGATGCGGAACTCGTAGCCGAGGTCTTCAAGTTCGCGGGCCCAACGGGGCCAGTGCTTCCAGCGGGTGACGACTTCGGCGACGTTCTCGACGATGCCGCCGAGGATCGGTTTGCCGCGCATGATGGCCGAGTCGAGCGCCCGCAGGACGTCGCGCATCGTGCCGCGGGACCGCTCGCCGGCCTCGTCTTCGGGCTGCTCGCCGTCCTCCCACATGTCGGCCTGGTCGCTGTCGCGTTTCTTGCCCTGCGCGTTGGTGTGGGCCGTGCAGCTCGGCGAAGCCCAAAAAAGATCTACGAGGGGCAGCCATCCGTACAGGTCGCCGTCGAAACGGTCGATGCTGACGTTCTTCTTCCGCCACAGCGGGTCGTTGTCACGCCAGCGGCCGAGGTCGGACTGCCAGTGGTCGGCCTGGCGATGGTTCGCGGCGTGGGTGCGGATGCCGGTGAGCCAGTGGTTGACCGCGAGGGTGACGTCGACTCCGGCGTACCGCAGACCGGTGGACGATCCGCCGAAACCGGCGAAGAAGTCCATCCCGATCAGCCCGGTGGCCCGTCGGGGGCGAGTGAGCGTCGGGTCGAGCGCCGGCAGTGAGGCGTGGTCGACGGTGACACGCCAACCGTCGGTCGGGTCGAGGACGGACGCGCTCACGCCGCATCCCAAGAGTGCCGCATCAGTCCGAGCTCGCCGGCGGCACTCGGGTTGCGGTGCGCCCAGTCGTGACACGAGCGACAGGTGAGCAGGACGTTCGCCGGGTCGGTCGGATCGCCGCCTCGGGAGCGCAGCAACGGCTCGTGTCCGTCTTCGGCGAGCCCGGTGCACACCCCGGCGACGCGGGCGCGGCACCACGGGTCCTCCTCGTACATGCCCCGCAGCAGCACCGCGCGGGCTGCGGACGTGGCGCGGGCCCGTGCTCGGCTGGCGGCGGAGGGTCGGATCGGCCCGGTTCGCGCGAGCGGGGCGCGGCGCTCGGACTCGGCCGAGCGGGGGAGCGGCGCCGTGCGGCGCTCGCGCGGACCGCCGCGGGCCAGCGGGGCCCGTCGAGGGATCACGGTGCGCCCGCCGGAGCTGCTGCGGCCGGCGGCGCGGCGGGCTCGGCCGCGTCGAGGGGAACGAGGACGAGCCGCATCCCGGCCCAGCGGGCCGCGCGGATCGCGGTGTCCAGGCCGATGCCGCGCCCGTGCCTGCGGCCCTTGAGGAGGACGGAGAACGTGGACGGCGCCAGGCCGGCTTCGATGGCCGCGTAGTCCTGCCGGGTCTGCCCGGTGACGGCCAGGTGGGCGCGGAGCGCGGCGGCGAGATGGTCCCGCAGGTCAGCATCGGGACCGAGTGCAGTGGCCATGCCTACGAGCATAGCTCGTTCTACGAATCTACCAATTCGTAGTATCTAAGTTGTGGGGTTGTGGTGATCCGTCTTCCCGGTGGCCGCGAGCGCCGCAGCGGCGACTGCCGCATCCCAGCCGTCCCGCCACGCCACCCGCGCGGACGCCGGCACCTCGGAAGGGATCGGCGGCGGCTCCCCAACCAGCCACACGACAGCAGCCGCGCGCCGGCGCAGCACCGACTCGGGCGGACGCTCCTCCACCCGCGCCTCCCGGTACCCGGCGCACGCCCCGTTGTCCGTGCCGCGCGGCCGCGCGTGGGCCTGGTCCCGCTCGGCGAACTTGTGCTCCTGGCGGAGCCGGCCGCACTCGCAGCCGTGAACCACGGGCCAGCGCGAGGCGGTCAAGACTCCCGCTCCGGCGTCGACAGCAACCGGATCCGCAGCGGTTCACCGGTCAGCGCCCCGCCGTACAGGCTGCCGTCCGGCCGCAGCGCACACCGATACCCACGAGCCCACACCGCGTACCAAGCGTGCGCCGGCCTGCCCGGCTCTCCCGGAACGGCGGACTCAGCGTGCACCAGGCCGGAACAGCCGCAGCCCGGTGTCGGGCACGTCTTCCCCCGCGGCCCTTCAGCAACGGACGGCCCGGATGCGTACCGGGCCATCCGCCCTGCGACCATCGGACACGCCACCTGCACGTAGCGGGCGCAGGCCGGATCCATCGGAGGCTCGTGGAAGACCCGCTCGGCGACCGCCTCGGCGCCACCGAACAGAACGATCGGGCCCTCGATGTACTCGCCGCAGATCTGGCAGAGCCGTTCCCGCCAGCACTGCTCGGCGCGCCGCCGGTCCTGCCGGCGGAAATCGACACCGCCATCGGCCAGCCGCAGTGCCACCCAGGGGATCACGAGGCCGCCGACGGTGGGCCGGTCGGCGAGCTGCACCGGGATCGGCGGGCGCGCCGTCGTCACCGGGCACCGCCCAGCGGTCCGACCGGTGGACGTTCCAGCCCCGGTGGGGTACGGGCGGGCAGCGCGGCCCGTGCACGCGGCGCCCACCTGCGGGCCCGTTCCCGCGCGGCATCCAGCTCGACGGCGAGCCGCTGCCGATGCGCGTCGATCCGCGGGGCGAGCCGTGCCGCGCGGGCCCGCGACGGCGGGGTCTCGAGAATCTCCCCGGTGCTGGTGTCGACGAGTATCCGGCCGTCGTCGACCGGCTGCGTGAACGTGCCACGCCCGGGCAGAGGCGGCGGCGCGGCCGAGTTTTTCTCCCGACGGTCCGGCCACTGGATCGGGGTACGCGGGAGGCTGAACATGGCTGGCTGCCACGCCGACGTGGGGGAGCCCATCAGCCGGCGTCTTCCAGACCGAGACGGCCCTGGGCCTCGCCGTAGTAGTGGGCATACAAGCTGCTCAGGCCCTTACTGGTGATCTGGATCGTCGGGGCGCCGAACTGCCGTTCTCCGGTTTCCTGGTCGATGAAGGGGTTCGGGTATTCCCGGAGCTTTCCGGAGTCGATGGCGGTCTGTTTCGCGCGCCAGCACTTCCGGGATCCTCGCCCCTCACGGCAGATCCAGCCGAGGTCCCGCATTTTGGTGAACAGACGGTCACGCCCAACCTTGATCCCGAGATCGTTGGAGAGGTGACCGGCGGCTACTGCGACGCTGACCGTGCCCTTGATCTCAGTGAAGGTGCGGCCTGCGGCGGCCAGGGGCTCCAACTCGCGGCGGCGCCGCTTTTCTTCCTCCGCCCGCGCTTCGGCGATCTGTCGCCGTTCCAGTTCGCCCGCCCAGCCGCGAAGCGCCTCGGCGTGGGTGGGCATGACCGCAGCCGGTGGCGGCGGTGCCGCGGCGAGAGAGTAGGCCCCTGCCCTACGGATGGATGGGATCACCTCGTGGGTGATCCACCGCTTGAACGCCTTCGCCTGCGGCTTCCGGCTGCGGAGGATCAGGCTGTAGAGGCCGGGTTCGTTGACGGTGGTCATCTGCTGGCGCCCACCGAGGGTGTCGGTAATACCGACACCCTTCTCGTCGTCATCGAGGGACGACAGCGCGTCACGCGAGTTGCGGATGTCGAGCACCGCGCAGATGTCAGCGGCCACCCACCACGGCTCGCCGTCGATGGTGAGCACGCGGACGGCGGTGCCCTCGAAGTCGAACGGGACGATCTCGGTCACCGGCTTCTCCTTTCGTTCGTGCGCCCCGGGGCGGGGGTCTGACCGCCTGCCCCGGGGCGGTGATGGAGCTACTCGACGGAGCGCATGAGAGCGCGTACTCCGTCGGCAATCTCGCGTCCGTCGGGGCCGCGCAGGCGGAGCGCGAACACCGGGCAGAGGGTCCCCATCTGGTCCCGGCCGCCGAGGGTGATGGCGGTCATGAGCATCTGCGCGGGCATCTGGGTACCGAGCGGGTCGCGGGCCTTGTCCTTCTGCTCGGCCTCGGCGATCTTCCTGTCGATCTCCTGTCGGCTCATGGACGGCGGGGTGATGCACAGCCGATCCCATGGGCAGGTCGCGCACAGCAACGCGGGCGCGGTGCCGCGGGCGAGCTCGTCTTCGACCTGCTTGTAGTCGCTCAACGCAGCCTCTCGTGGTTGGTGGTGTGGCCCCGGTGCCGTCCGGGGGGATCGGCACCGGGGCAGGCTGATGGGGGCTACGTGCCGGCGGCGGCCAGGCGTCGCCCGTCGCTCTCCCGGGCTCGCCGTTTCTTCCGCCGCTTCACCCGCTCCGCCTCAGCCGCGCGCAGCACCTGGAGCCGGCCGGTAACCAGCCGGTACAGCGTCTGCGTCATACGGCCCGCCATGGTTCGGGCGGCCGCGAGCTCAGCGAGCCGGGCCGCGGACTGCAACGGCTCCCGCCGCTGGTCCGGGGTCATCCCGGCCCGCAGGCCGAACGGATCGGTCGTCTCCTCGGAGGCGAGCCCTTCCAGGAGACACTCGAGCTGGACCGGGCAGTCAGCGCACGCCGCCCGGCCCCGCAGGTAGAACGAGGTCGCTCCACGTCCGGATGACTCCGGGTAGAACCATCCGAGGTCCAGGCCCCGACAGGCGGCCTCGCGGTGCCAGCCGGTGTCCAGGGCGGGCAGGTCGGGGACGGGGAGCAGCACCCACCGGCGTGTCAGGACGTCCCCGCTGGTCGTGCTCATGCCCCGGCCCGAACAGCGCGGAGGACCCGGCGGCGGCGCGGAGGACGTGGCGGACGGTTCGACCACCACAGCCACGCCCAGATCGCCGCCGCGACCATCTCGACGCCAGCCCACACGGCCTCGTGCCGCGACCAGTACCGGACCGCGCTCGCAAGACTCACGCAGGCGAGCCATGGGCTGAACATCGAGAGCATCGCGGCCCGAGGAGTGCCCCGGAAGGCGCAGACGATGGCGGCGCCCCATAGGACGCCCCGCGCGACGGTCAACGCGATGCCGACGCCCTCCATCAGAAGCTGCCCGTCGCGTCGCTCCGGGCGAGCGCCTGCCGCAGCGCGTCGCGTTCGCGGACCACCCGCGCCGCCTGCTTGTTGGCCGCGTCTCGCTCGGCACGGGCCTGCTCCAGCAGCGGCCAGATGGCCTCGGTCAGGCTGTCGACCTCGGCGGTTGCGTCCATGCCGAGCCGTCCCAGATGGGTGTCGGCGGTGCGGTAGACCATCCCGCGGCCTGGCATCTGCCGCAGGCCGAGGCTGGCCACGATGAACGCGCGCAGGTCGGCCGCGTCTCGTATTCCGGGCTCGTCACCGGCGGTCAAGGTCCACTCCGATCGTCTGGGTGTGTGGGGCTGCGCCGATGGCCCAGCCGAGAGGGGACGCGGGCACACACGCCGCCGCGCACGCGGGCCGGCGGGGTACCGCCGTACCGGTCGGGTCGATGGCGAGGAGGATCAGCACGGCGACCGCGGCGGCCAAGCCGACAGCGCCGGTCGCCCAAATCTCGACCGGCCGATCTCGCTTCTTGGGTCGCTCGGGCAGCGGGGCGCTGTGCTTACCCACGGCCTGCCGCCGGCATCGGGGAGCGGACACCGTCCCGGATGGCGGGGTGGACCTCGCCCCAGAACCCGGGCTCGGACTCCCACATCAGCACCGGCGCCGGCTGGGGTGGGAGACGGTGCGAGCCTGCCGGGGCGGCGTTGAGAGCGATGACGAGCGTGAACGTGGGCGCGCATGCGGCGAGCCCAGCGACCACCGTCCAGAACAGCGCCGGGGCGGGCCTCACCGCGGCCCCCGCAGACGCTCCGCGCGGGCACGAGCGAGACCGGCGGACAGGGACAGCAACTCCAGATCCTTGATGAGCCGGTCCAGCTCGGCCTCCGTCAGTCCGGAGCCGGTCGGCCCGATGCTGGCGAGCGTCTCCCCGACCTCGACCACCCTCTTCCGGGCCGTGAGGAGCTTCCCGGTGAGGTTGTCGAGGATGACCCCGCCGGCCGGGGTGGTCCCGGCCGGCGGGGAGACGTCGCCGCTCACCGTCGCGTCGCCTTCGAGGGGTCGCGCACGATCGTGACGCGCTTCGGCTTGTCCTCGTCGTCGTACAGGTCCTCGACGGCGAGCCCGAGACTCCGCATCGCCGTGGACTTCATCCCGCTGATCGACGCGACCGCCTCGAACCGGCGCAGCAGCCGCTCGACGTCCTCCGCCTTGAACGGCATGTCGGCCTCGCCGGTCTCCGCGTCGCAGAGCAGCATCGGAGCGACCCGGCCGAACGCCCGCCGAAGGTTCCACGTCCGGTAGTAGACCCGTTCCCGCTTGGCGACCCACCCGAGCTCCGGGTGCACGAACTTGTTCGGCTTCCACCCGAAGGCGCTGCGCGCGCGGTAGGACAGCTCGCCGCGGACGAGTGCGAGCTTCTCGACCACTTGGTCGACGGTGCCGGCGAGCTCGATCAGCTCGGCGAGCTGCGGGCCGCCCGGGAGCTGGTCGGATCCCTCGACCAGCCGCTCGGCGATGCCCAGCGCGGTGCCGAGCGCGGCGTGGACGTCCGACCACGTCATCATCGACGGCGGCAGGACCGGAGCCGGCAGGACCGGAGCCGGCAGGTCGCCGTCGCACTGCCCGACGAAGGCCTTGTCGTCCGGCAGTGCGGCCAGAGGCCACGCGCCGAGTCGGTCGGTCCCGCTCGACGCGGTAAGGGCGCCGGCGTCCAGGTCGACGAGGTAGGAGTACTCGACGCCGCCGTACTGGCTGCCGTCGAGGACCACCCCCGCCCGCATCGTCGCGGCCGGGTCCCCCTGGGTCTCCCGGAGCAGGACGTACCAGTCGGCCATCTCGCCGGAGCCGACGCGGGTGTTCGCGTACTCGCGGTACCGCTCGACGTCCTCCGGGCTCGCGGCCGAGCCCTCGTCGACGACGCGCAGCGCGCGGGCCTGCTCGACCAGCTCCGCCCGGTCGGTCTCGCGCAGCCAGCGCAGCACCGCGACGCCGAGTCCGTCCGGGTAGGCGTCCCAGTGGACGTACTGGATCTTCTCGGCGCCGTCGATCCGGACGCCCCACGTTCCTCGCGTGCCCACGGTGTTAGTTCCCCCGCTCATTGATGGTGGTGGTGGTCCAGCGGCGGTGGTGCGAGCGCACGACCCCCGCGTTCTGCTGCTGTCGGAGAGCCGCCCGCACCTGGTCGGGCGGCAGGTTGAGGTCGCGTGCGAGCCGGCGGGCCCGGACCGGGCGGCCGGCGATGTGGAGGGCGAGGAGTAACGCCCCGACCTGACCGGCGGTCACCGAGCACCGCCCGAGCTGGCGGTCAACGCGCCGGCCGCTGGGGCGGGCTCCGACGCCCGACTGGTCGCCCGTCGGTACACGGTGATCCGGTCGTTGATCCCGGACCAGCGCACCCCGACGTGCTCGGCGATCTCCTCCCAGTCGGCGTTCAGCGCCTCGTGGAAGTCGTCGTTGGCGGTGCACCCCCAGTCGCCCTCACCGATGTAGATCACCCGGTCACCCCGGTACGCCGCGAGCGCGTCGGCAGCCATCGAGCTCATCGGCGGCCAGCACAGAAACAGTGGATGCCGCTTCAGTGCGGCGTCCTGCGCGGTTCCTCGGAGGACCGTCTGGAAGACCGGGCGCAACTCCAGCCCGTCCGGGCCCTTTTCCTGGCACCACCCGTTCTCGTCGAGGTCGGGCGGGGCGATGTCGTAGGGGATGACCGGCACGCCGCGCTGGGAGAGCTGCCACGCCCAGTAGCCGGTACCGGCGCCGATCTCCACGAGTCCGCCGTTCGCGTGCTCGGCGACGAACGAGACCGACGCCGGGTCGGTGATCGCCCACGAGTAGCGGCGGACCAGGTCGTTCCGGCTCGGCCCGGTGGGCTTGAAGGTCTCCGGGTGGTAGGCGAAGCTCTCGGGCGACCACGGTTCGCCCGTGAACCGAAGCCGGCTGGTCGGCATCTGGCGGACGATCTGCCAGTACGGGTTCTCGACGCCGGGCGGGTCGGCCATCAGCCGCGCGTCGAGCGAGGCGGGGACGCCCCCGGCCGCCGGGATGGCGGCCGGGGTGCCCTCGGTGCTGCTGGTCACGCCGCCTGCTCGCTCGCGGGAGCCTGCTCCTGGCCGTCGTCGTCCTGCGCGAACGTCGCCGGGTCGACGCCGGCGCCCTCGGGGATCTGCTCCCCGGTGAGCAACTCGACGCCCGCGGCGGTCTCCTCGACCGCGCGGACCGCCGCCGTGGCCTCAGCCTCGGTCAGCGCATCCAACCCGTCGATGTCCCCGCGGCCCGTGACCCGGACGGCGACGATCAGATGCTCGTCGGCGTCTTTCGCGCCCCGGTCGACCATGGCGGTACGGAGCCGCAGCAGTGTGTCGTCGCTGGCGAGCCCGAGCGCGCGGCGCCGTGCGTTGAGCCAGCCCTTGAGGTGCGCGGCGCCCGCCCCGGTAAGGTCGCCGGTCTTCTCGTTCTCGGCGAGGCGCGCCTGCGCCGCCCTGAGCTGGTCGACGCCGGTAGCCGCCTTGATGTCCGCGGTGAGCTGGTTGACGAGATCCGCGTCGGTCGGTCCCGACTGCGCCGGCTGTCCGCCGCGTCCCGGCCGGTTGGCCGGTTGCGGCGCGGCTGCCGAGCCGGCGCGCTCGTCCGCCGTCAGTTCCCCGCCGGTCGTCGGCTGGTAGTCCCGGACCTGCGCGGCCTGCGGGTCGACTCGCAGCGCATCGAAGACGAGCCATTCGAGGAGACGGCCGTCCGCCGCCTTATCGATGACTTGCTGCGGCTTGTCCCGCCCCGGGCGGATCCCCGCGTGGACGGATCGGGCGCCGATGATCTCCGGGGGGCCCGTGCGGGACATCCGCACCCATACCGTCGCGTCGTAGGCGAGGCTCTTGTGGCCCTCGACCCGATAGTCCTTCTTCCCCTCGACGGGCTTCCCGCCCTCAACGAGGGCGATCTCCTTGCCGCGCGCGAGGAGAACCACGACGCCGGGGAACGTGAGCAATTCCGTCATCAACTTCCGGTAACGGGCGCCGGAGTCGTTCCACAGGTCCATCGACACCGTGACCTCTTCGTCCGGGCCCTTCTTCCGTCGGGCGCGGGCACGGTCGGCGGCCCAGTCCTTCAGCCCCTCCCAGATGTCGCCGATCGTGTCGACGCCCAAGGCGACCGGGGGCTGGCCGTTGTCGACCGCCCAGCGGGCCAACGCCTTCACCTCGCGGACCCGCGTCAGGATCTGGGCGTAGGTGCCGTCGTGGTCGAGGATCTCGAAGCGGGCGCCGGGCACGTTGCCGTACTCCTCGGCGGTGCCCTCGCCGAGGTCGAGGTAGTAGGACTGGCCGATCCGGGACGAGCCGGAGAACTCGGCGAACGCCCAGCTCTTGCCCGCCTTCTCGCCACCTTCGACGAGGATGACCGGCCAGGGAACGCGGCCGGTCGGCCTGCGGGACTTGACGGCCGGCGGCGCGGGCATGGTGGGAGTGCTCATGCCTGCACCGCCCGGGTGTTGCTGGCCGGCGCGGCGAGGCGCGGCCGGCTATTCTGCTGCTGCGGTTCCATCTGCTCTTCTCCGTTCGGGATGGGGCCTGCTGGGTGTCCGCCCGGATGCGACCCGGGCGGCACCGTCTTCTCTTCTGCTGGGGTGTCCCAGTTCTCGCCGAGCACGGCCGCGATGGCGGTCCGCCAGCGGTCACAGCTGTTCCGGCCGGTCTCCATGAGGGAGACCGCCGCCTGGCTGACGCCGAGGTGTGCGGCGAGGTCTCGCTGGTGGAGCCCGGCGGCGATGCGGGCCGCGCGGAGCTGCTCGCCGTGTCTGCGGCGGGCTGGTGCGTAGGGGGGTGCCCCGTCGGCGGCTGTCCGTGCCACGTCTACGAGTATAACCGAATCCTACGAATTGGTAGACATGGCGGCACGACCAATTCGTAGATCATATCGCGAACGGCCTGGTTGTGGGCCCGATGGGCGTCTCTTGCTAGTCGCTCGTTCCTCGTATAACCGAATCGGCTATCATACGATCATGACGTTCCGGCGCCTGCTCCGCGACAAGATCGGCACAGGGGACGGCCAGTACCGCAAAGTCGAGGACATGGCGGCCCGCCTCGGCGTCACACCCAGCGCGGTCTACAACTGGCAACAGGGCAAGAGCGAGCCCCGGGGCAAGCTGCGGCAAATGCTGGATATCGCCGAGAGGCTTGGCTACGACCGGGCCGAGGCCATGCGGATCATCGACGAGGACGACGAGCCGACACCGGGCCCGACACCCGAGCAGGTCCTCGCCGACGTCGCCCACATGCCGCCTAACGTAGTCGTGCGCTTCCTCCCTGGCGGCGACCTTGCCGCTGGTGACCCCGCGGCGTGGGCAGCCGCGTGGGCTGCGGTGATGCCGATGATCGAGGCGCTGGCCCGCAGACAGGCCGGCCAGGCATAACAACCAGCCATCAAACGGACCATCACTGTCCGTTAACGACCCTCCGTACTGCCCGGATTTGTCGGCTACACAACGGAATCGCGGACAACAAGCTGACATGCCGCAGCTAGGAACCTTGTCGCACTCTCGCTCCGAGCAGTAGACATCACCCTCTGCACATGTGCACATCGCACATGGGAGGGGACGTCATGCAGGCGATCGTCACAAGCCCCGCACGCATCCGGGAGACCGTCACCATCCTCGGTCCCGACGGATTTCTCGTCATCATCGTCAACGCGGCACGGCTGGCCCGGACACTCCTGGACGCCACCGCGGTCCGGCTCCCGGGCGGCTGGGGATGGGAGGACATGACCATCACCAGCGGCGAGCCGGACCCCGCTGGCACCGCCGAACTCCTGCGCCGTCTGACCGCGATCCTGGAACTGACCTCCGCCGAACAGGAGGAGATCCGCATCCACGTCCTCCGTGACCTGCGGGTTTCCATCGATCCGGGTCACTCGGACGGGAGTGGGTCGCAGGTGCCGTCGGCGCGGGGGAGCTGTACCGGCCGCGCCGGCCAACCTGGGTAGACCCTGCCTGGCTTCGATGAAGCTACCAATTGGTTATGTCGTCGAATCAACCTTTGTGGTAGACATGGACTAGGCGGTACGAGACGGCACCGCATGGACCAGGTGGCACGGAGGGGGCGGGCATGGCGCGCACATGGACCGAGCGGGAGATACGAGACCTCGGCGTCACCACCAATCTCGAGAACGCCGCGTCGATTCTCGGGATCAGCCGCGCCAGCGCCTACAACCTTGCGAAGACGCACGACTTCCCGGTCCCGGTCATCCATGCCGGCAGCCGCTACAGCGTCCCCGTCCACCCGATCCTGGTGGCGCTCGGCCTGGAGCCGGCGAGCCCGCGGGCCACCCCGATACCGGCCTGACCGGCACCGGGAGGCTGGACCGATGAAGGTCCTGACGGAGAAACGCTGCGGCTGCAAGGACGAGAGGGGCAAGCAGCTCGGGAAACGCTGCCCGCTGCTGCGTCGCCGGGGGCACGGCGCTTGGTCCTACCGGGTGAACGTGCCGAAGGAGCTGCAACCGCTGGTCGGGAAGACCCAGTTGCGGGAATCAGGGTTCGCGACGCAGGCGGAGGCGGAGCACGCCGGGCAGGTCGATGTGACCCGGGTGCTGGCGGGCCGGCAGGCCATCGGCTCCCTCACGACCGGCGCCTACCTCGATGACTGGCTGGAACGGAAACGTGCGGTCAAGCCGTCCACGGCACGCAGTTACGAGGGGCATATCCGGGTCCACATCCGGCCGTTGATCGGCGACATCCCCCTGAGGGGGCTGACCAGCGACCACATCGACACGATGTTCGAGCGGATTCGCCGCGACCGCGCTGGCGCGACGGGCCCGGGGACGATCTCCCGGATCTACGCCACCCTGCGGGCTGCACTGAACGACGCGGTGAAGAAACGGAAGATCGACTTCAATCCGATCTCCGCCGTCGAGCTCCCGAGCTACCAGCCGGACGAGATCGAGCCATGGGAGGCCGAGGAGGTCGGCCGGTTCCTGGACGAGACCATCGGCGACCGTCTCGCCGCGATGTACGAGCTGATGGCTTTGCGTGGCCTGCGCCGCGGCGAGGCATGCGGGGTGACCTGGGCCGGCCTCGACGAGGACCGCGGCGTGCTCACGATCCGCCAGCAGATCGTCGACAACGGCGGCGACCTCCACGTCTGGTCCCCGAAGACGCGCTCCGGCCGGCGGAAGGTCGATCTCGACTCCACGATGGTCAGCGCGCTGTTGGCACATCGGATGCGGCAGAACGAGGAGCGGGAGGCGTTCGGCGACACCTGGAACAACGGCTTCCTGCCCGACGACCACGGCGATCGCGTCCACCTCACCGATCTGATCTTTACCCGCGAGGATGGCCGACACCTCGACCCGCAGTACGTTTCGCAGCACATGCAGGTGATCGCCCGCCGGGTCGGGCTATGCACCCGCATCGTCGCCGATGCTGCGGTAGGCGCGTGGACGGTGAACGTCGGACGCCGCCACTTCGCACCGGAGGGCACGTGGACGGTCCACCGGGACCGGGAGCCGATCGGCGCGGTGACGGTCGCGAAGTGCGTTCGACGCCGTGGCTCCGGTGCCACCCTCAGCTTCACCGCGCCGCTGCCGTTCGCACTACAGGCCGGCGACGAACTCGGCGAGAACCTGCTGTCACGCCGCCGGCTGCACGACCTTCGGCATTCGACGGCGTCGATCGCGATCGGCGCCGGCGCGGACCTGGTGCTCGTGTCGAAGAGTCACGGCCATTCCTCGACGCGCGTGACGAGCGACCTCTATACCCATCTGCTGCGGCCAGCGGGCCGGGACGTGGCGGAGAGGATCACGGCTGCGGTGCCGCGTCGCCCACCGGGCGCCCACCGCGATCAAGAGAAGAAGAAAGGGGGGTGACCCGAATGCGTTTTAGCAGGTCAGAAGCATATTCACGGGTGCGCCGTCAGGGACTTGAACCCCGAACCCGCGGATTAAGAGTCCGC